>JAJXZZ010000004.1 GCA_021779795.1 Acidobacteriota bacterium
CCGTACGGGTCGCCGTGCAGCCGCGCGGGATTGCCGGCGAGGCGACCGTTCGCGGCCACCACCCGGCCGCCGACCGGCGCCGGGATCATGGCGCGGCGCCGCCCGCACCGGACGATGACGGCCGTCTCACCGGCCCGCAGCACCTGGTTCGGCTCGGGCAGGATCACCTCGGCGACGCGTGCCAGCACGTGCTGCGCCAGGTCGTCGAGGCCGACGCGCAGCACCCCGACGTCACGCGGCTGCAGCCACGAGTGTCCGGCGGAGAAGTACACCCCGGGGCGCCACGTGAGCCCGTCGACGCGCGTGAGGCCCATCGCGTGCCGGCGCGCCCGGCCGACCAGGCGGACGACGGCCAGGCCAGCCACGAAGACGACGGTGAGGGCTGCCAGTACCACCAGCAGCACCGCGAACCGCGCGGCGAGGAACAGGATGAACAGCCCGATGTTCTGGATCGTGTCGATGACGGCTTGCATGGCTCCCTCTCTCTCTCTCGAAACCGAACCCCTGCGGCAAGGCTGGTCGTCGACCCGGCCGTTTCACCCTCTCGCCCAGGGCGCCCCGAGCAAGGACGAGGGGTGAAGCCTCGCCCTACCGGTGACACGTCGCGCAGTCGTCGAACCCGTGCGCCGTCTTGCCGTGGCAGGCCCCGCACGCCCGGCCCTGGAGCATCGCCTCGTGCGTGATCGGCGCCTGCCGAGCGCCCGTCGGCCGCTTCAGGATCGACGCCAGCTTCGGATGGCACGCGGTGCAATCCGGCTTCGCCTGGAAGCCGACGTGGTTCACGTGGCTGAACGTCACCTTCCCGGGGCTGTCGCCCGACTGCGGCAGCACAATGTCGGGCGGCAGCCTGGGCAGGCTCTGCCCGGCGGCCGTCGCCGCCATCCCGAGCGCGGCCGTCAGCAGGGCGGCCCGGAACGCGTTCGTGCGGCTACGCATGGCGGCCTCCTTCGTCGGTCAGGAAGAACCGCCGGGCCACCTGGTCCCAGTGCTCGTGCGACAGGCTGCGCGCCAGCCCGTCCACCAGGTGGCCGCCATCGAGATACACGCGGCCCAGTTCGGCGGGCGCCATCTGGGCGCCCAGCGTCTCGCAGACGCCGTCCATCCACCGCCGCGCCAGCGAGCCCGACAGCAGGTTCTTGAGGTTCGCGGCCAGCTTGGCGCTCCGCACCTTCAGCAGCCAGCCGTCGGCGTACGGCGATTCCTTGACGACGTCCGACGCCGCGGCGACGGCCGGGTTGACGGCCACTACCTCGCCGTCCACGGGCGAGAGCATCGACACCGCCGCGCCGCCCGCATCCAGCGTCAGCGCCGGCGCGCCCTGCACGAGCTGGGCCCCCACCGCGGGCAGCTGCACGCGCCCGAGCGGCCCGACGAGCTTCTGCGCGAAGTCGCTCATGCCCACCGTCACCATGTCATCGCCCTCCAGCCGAACCCAGGCGTGCCCGGGATGGAAGAAGAGGTCCGCGGGCACCTGGAAGAACCCGGCCAGTTGGTCGGCCCACGCCCACCCCGGCGCCGTCGCCACCGCGACCGCGGGCGCCTCGCGCAGCGGCCTGGCGAACTTCCAGAACAGCAGGAACAGCGGCAGGTACGACACGGCGAGCAGGTACTCGACCGCCTTGAGCCAGTAAATCGTGATGAGATCGTGTCCCATCGGACTATGCCTCCTCATGGGCCTGCGGAAAGTCCGGGTGCTCGTGGAGCACCGGCATGCGGTTGACAATCCAGCGGAACGTCATGATGCCGATCGTGATGATGGTCACCGAGATCATGATCTCGATGAACCCGGGCACGTAGCGCTGCGGCGCGTTGTAGTTGAACGCGATCACCGAGAGGTTCAGCCGGTTGACGACGATCCCGAGCACCGTCCACGCCGCCACCCAGCGCGCCAGGGTGGCCTTCTGCCGGCGGACCGCGATGGCGAACAGGAAGCTCGGCGCCAGCACGAACCCCACGACCTCGAACAGGAACCAGTAGCCGTACGGGGTCAGCAGCAGGTCGAAGCGCCCGCTGTCCACGAGCCCCTGCAGTTTCAGGAAGAAGTAGGCGAACAGCACGACGGCCGCGCCGCGCGCCAGGCCGAGCGTCAGCTTGTCGGCCTGCGCGTGATGATGCGGGTCGATCTGCGACTTGAACACCCGGTGCGAGAGCCCGCTCTCGACGATCACCATGCTGAGCCCGGCGATGATGGCGGACACGAAGAAGAAGATCGGGACGAAGCCCGAGTACCACAGCGGGTGCACCCGGTGCGGCATCATCAGGAACAGCGCGCCGAGCGACGACTGGTGCAACGTCGAGAGGCAGGTGCCGAGGATCGTGAGCGCCAGCGTCAGGCGGATCGCCCACGCGCGGGCCCGCTTGAAGCCCAGCCACTCGAAGGCCACCGGGCTGAACTCGAGCGCGAGCACGGTGAGGTAGAGGGCCACGCACCAGCCCACCTCGAACATCACCGACCCGGTGCCGTACGAGTAGACCATCGGCACCGGCAGCTTCCACGGCCGGCCGAGGTCGGCGCACAGGCCGATGACGACGAACAGGTAGCCCAGGAACCCGGTGAGCACGGCCGGACGCACGATCGGGTGGTACTCTTCGAGGCCGAGGATGTACACCGCCGTCGCCAGCGTGAACCCGCCGGCCGCCAGCGCGACGCCGCTCATCACGTCGAGGCCGATCCAGATCCCCCAGGGGTTCATCTGCGTCAGGTGGGTGGACGCCCCGATGCCGAAGGCGAAGCGGTAGACGATGAGCGGCACGCCGACGGCGAGGATCAGCGCGAACACGGCGTTGGCCGGCGTGAGCAGCGACTTCAGGTAGTCCCGAAGCGGCATGCCCAGGAAGATCTTCTCGGTGAACCAGGCCCGGGTGCCGAGCCCGGGGTCCATGGTGGTGTCAGTCATGCTGCGCCTCCTTCACGGCCTCGGATGGCGCCTCGGGGCGCCGCCGGCTGAACGCGTAGAGCCCCATCAGGAGCGGAGGCCACAGCGTCAGGACGAACGGGACCGCCGCGAGCGCGGTCCGGGTCAGCTCCGGCGGGGAGGTCGGGCCGAGATCGGTCCGGAACCCGAGCGTCTCGAACGGGACGTCCGTGATGTAGAGCCAGCTCGTGCCGCCCGCCTCGCTCTCGCCGTAGACGTGATGCACGTACTTCCCGGGGTTCTGGTAGATGCGCGTCCGCGCCTCCTCCAGCAGCTGGTCGCGCGGGCCGAACGTCAGCGCGCCGGTCGGGCACACCGAGGCGCACGCCGGCTTCAGGCCCTGGGCCTGCCGCTCGGCGCAGAACGAGCACTTGTGGATGTACGGCGCGGCCGACGCGAAGTCGAACTTCGGCACGTCGAACTGGCACGCCACCATGCAGTACCGGCAGCCGAGGCAGCGCTCCTTGTGGTAGACCACCGGGCCCGCCGCCGTCTTCTCGAGCGCCTTGGCCAGGCAGGCCGACGCGCACGCGGGGTCGAGGCAGTGCATGCACTGGTGCTTGACGTACCGCGCGTCCCCCTTCGCCGAGTGCTGGCCGCCGCGGTTGACGACCGTGTAGACGCCGACGTCGGTGGTCCGGGTCTTCGCGAACACTGCCTCGTCTCCCGCCATTGCCGGGGCGGGCAGTTGATTGGCTTCGCCGCACGCCGCCTCGCAGGCGCGGCAGCCGGCGCACAGCGTCGTGTCCACCAGCACGCCGGGCGTCCCGGGGGCGTGCCGCGGCGCAGCGGCGGCCGCTCTCGGCCTCGCCACGACGCCGGCCGCCCCCGCCGCCCCCGCGAACTTGATGAACGTTCTCCGACTGAGATCCATACGTGTCTCCAGGTTGCTGAGCCTTACCGGACATGCGCCAGCGAGGTGGACAGCACGAGTAGCGCGAGCGCCGCCAAGGCCAACGGCAGTGCGAGGATCATCGCTGCACCCCTTTCCGCGCTTCGACGGTTTCGAGCGCCGCGTCGTGCTCCGGGCAGGCCTTCAGGCGTTCCGACAGTTCCTTGAACAGCGGGCACTGCTGAAAATCTCCACCCAGGCACGGGTTCGCCGAAGCCAGCCGGTCGAGCGGGACCATCTTCTTGACCGGGTAGGCCCGACAGAACAACATCACGACTTCCTTGAGATGTGGGCAGGACATTCGTTCAGTTCTCTGCCCGATAACAGAGCAAGGGGGGTGCCAGGCGCGCTGAGCGCCGGCATGGCGCCGCAAGCGCCTGCGAATGCAATGACTTGGAAGGTGAGCCCGGAACGCGGCCGATCGCCGCTCGCAGAGAGAGTGTCGAGGATCTCAGCAGCCCGTTTGCCGCCAAGGCGAACGAACAGGCGAATACGCGCGAATACAGGCCGGTATTCGCGCGTATCGGGAGACTGTTGAACGTTTCAACGCACTGTTGGAAAGATCAGCAGGCCGATGAGGCCAGCCCCCGGCTACGCCTCGCCCTCGGGCTCGGACTCGCCGTCCTTGCGCAGTTGGTACTTCCGCAGCTTGTTGTAGAGCGTTGCGCGGTCGATGCCGAGCGTGCGGGCGGCCTGGCTGATGTTGCCGTCCGACTCCTGCAGCACGCGCGCGATGTGGTGCCGCTCGACGTCCTCGAGCGACGCCATCGGGCCGCCGTTCTGCCCGTCGCCGTACGGCGGCCTGTGCAGGCCGAGGTCCGACGCCTGGATGACGTGGCCCGTGGCCACGACCACGGCGCGCTCGAGGACGTTGCGCAGCTCCCGGACGTTGCCCGGCCAGGCGTGGCTCATGAGCAGGGACATCGCGTCGGCGGTCACGCCGTCCACGCGGCGGTTCATCTCGGCGCCGAGTTGCTCGAGCAGGTGCTCGACGAGCAGCGGCAGGTCCTCGAGCCGCGCGCGCAGCGGCGGCAGGTGGACCGGGATCACGTTCAGGCGGTAGAAGAGGTCCTCGCGGAACGCGCCGTCCGCGACCGCCTTCGGCAGGTCGCGGTTGGTGGCGGCGATGATGCGCACGTCCACGCGCACCGACTCGGACCCGCCCACGCGGAAGAACTGCCGGTCCTCGATCACGCGCAGCAGGTCGAGCTGCAGCTTCGGCGTGATGTCGCCGATCTCGTCGAGGAACAGCGTGCCGCCGTCCGCCATCTCGAACTTTCCCTTGCGGCGGGCCGCGGCGCCGGTGAACGCCCCCTTCTCGTGGCCGAACAGCTCCGACTCGAGGAGCGTCTCGGTCAGCGCCGCGCACGACACGGCGACGAACGGCCCGCCGCTCCGCGGGCTCTCGGCGTGGATCGCCCGCGCCAGCAGCTCCTTGCCGGTGCCGCTCTCGCCGAGGACGAGGATCGTCGAGTGGCTGCGGGCCGCCGTGCGCGCGAGGTCGAACACGGCCTGCATCGAGGCGCTCTTGCTGACCAGGTCGCGGAACCGGTACTCGCGCTTGAGCACCTTGCGCAGCAGCACGTTCTCGCGCACGAGGGCCTGCTGCGTGACGATCTTCTGGATCATCAGGCTCAGCTCCTCGGGGTCGAACGGCTTCACGAGGTAGTCGTAGGCGCCGATCTTCATGGCGGCCACCGCGCTGTCGACCGTCGCGTACGCCGTCATGATCACGGCGGCCGCCTCGGGCTGCGCCTTCTTCGCCTCCTCGAGCACCTGCAGCCCGTCGATCCCCGGCATCTTGAGGTCCACGAGCAGGATCGACCAGCGCTCCTTGCGGATCCGGTCGATGGCCGTCTCGCCGTCCGGCGCGGTCGCCAGCGTGTAGCCGTCCTTCTCGAGCCAGGCCGACAGCGACTCCCGCACGATCTCCTCGTCGTCGACGATGAGGATCCGCGTCCGTTCTCTACTCATAGTGGTCGTGTCCTTGCGTGCTGAGCTCAGCGTAACGCGACTCGCAGTCGTGGCAGAGCGACGGTTGCTTGAGGTCCACCTGCGCCAGCGTGACCGAGCGGGCCATCACGCACGTCGGCTGCGGGCAGTGCAGCAGGCCGAACGTGTGGCCCAGCTCGTGGAGGCATTCCTTCTGCAGGCGCGATCCGAGCAGTGCCGAGTCGGGCCGGAAGCCGTTGTCCGACAGCAGGCGCGCCGTCGACACCACCGCCGCCGTCCCGCCGAGCTGCGCCTCCCCGTACACGAACGTCAGGATCGGGATGAACAGGTCCACGTCCGTGATGCCGACCACCTTCCCGGCGTGCGCGGGGCGCCGATCGATGAGCCACTTGAGGATCCTCGTGGACGAATGCTGCTGCCGGCGCGGGTCGTAGGCGTCGGTGGGGCGGTCGTGGCCCAGCCAGGTGCGCGCCGGCACGCGGAACGCGTGCTCGGCCTGCTTGCGCACCGAGCCGAGCAGGTCGTGGTCCGCCGCCGCGCCGCCGATCCACCACAGGTAGACCTCCACGTCGGGCATCCTCCTCAGGCCCGCGTGCCGGGCGCCGCCGCCGCGTCCGCGCCGGCCGCGGCGCGGCCCGTCGTCGCGATCGGCAGCCGCACCACGACGGTCGTGCCCTTGCCGACCTCGCTCTGGATGTCCAGCGTGCCGCCGTGCCGGTCGATGATCCCGTAGACGACCGACAGCCCGAGCCCCGTGCCCTTCTCCTTGGTCGTGAAGAACGGGTCGAGGATGTGCGACAGGTGCTCGGGCGCGATGCCGGGCCCGGTGTCGGTGAGGCGCACCTCGACGCTCGTCCCGACGGCCCGCGACGCCACCCGCAGCGTGCCGCCGTTGGCCATCGCCTCGCACGCGTTCATCGCGACGTTGACGAACGACTGACGCAGCTGGCCGAAGTCCGCCTTGACCAGCGGCAGCGGCGGCAGGTCCTTCTCGAGCGTGACGTTCTGCATCTGGAGGCGGTGGGCGAGCAGCGACAGCGCCTCCTCGACCACGCCGCTGACGTCGAGGTCCTTCAGGCTCGGCGGCCGCTGGCGCGCGAAGTCGAGCAGGTTCCGCACGATCGCGCTGCACCGCTCCGTCTCGCGCTGCACCAGGCGGAGGTTGCGCGCGCAGGTCTCGCGCATGCCGTCGGTGAACTCGCCCTCCTCGTGCATCCGGATGAGCAGCTTCGCGTAGGTCAGGATCCCCGCCAGCGGGTTGTTGATCTCGTGCGCCACCGAGGCCGCGAGCTTGCCGAGCGACGACATCTTCTCGGACTGGATGAGCTGCGCCTGCGCGCTCCTGAGCGCGGTCGTCCGCTCCTCGACCTGGTGCTCCAGGCTCTCGTTGAGGGCGCGGAGATCGGCGTGCGCCTGCTGGAGCGAGAAGGTCATCTGGTTGAACGAGGCGGCCAGCCGCCCGATCTCGTCGGTGCGCCGCATCGCGATCCGGTGCGACAGGTCCCCCTGCGCCACCGACCCGGTGGCCGCCACGATCTCGCCGAGCGGCCGGATCACGTAGCCGCGGACGAAGAGGCCGACCGCCACCGCGAGCAGGATGATGCCGATGGCCGACACCACCGTCGTCCGGCGCCCGAGCGCCTGGACGGCCTGGTCCTCGTCGGCGAGCGACATCGCGATGTCCACGACCCCCAGCACCTGCTTGCTGGCGGGGTGCTCGTGGCACGCGGCCGACGAGCAGCTCGGCTCGTTGTAGATGGGGGTGATCATCGCCAGCACGCGGTGGCCGTTGCGGCTGAAGATGCGCGAGCGCGACGGCACGTTCAGCCGCACGAGCGGCTGGTTCGCCGCGTGGCAGGCGTAGCAGGCCTCCGCGCGCTTGTCCACCAGCCGCCCGATCTCGGAGCGGTCGGTCGAGAACGTGACGCGGCCCTCCTTGTTGAGCATCCGCACCTGCTCGATGCCCTTCAGCCGGCCGATCATCTCCATCGTCCGGTACGCGTCGGGGCGCTCGTCGATCAGCATGTAGTGATACGTGCTCGCCTTGATCGTGTCGCTGAACTGCGCCGCGCCCCGCACGACCTCGGCCGTCAGGTACGACTGCTGGGCCCGGAGGCTCGTGACGATGAGCACCGCGCCGCTGATCAGCGTGACGAGGCCGATGACGGCCGCCGCCTTGACGCCGAGGCGGTTCCACCACGTCACCTGCAGCGGGGGCGCCGTGGATCCGGCCGGCGACGGGTTCTCGCTCTGGGGAGCCATGTCGCGCTCCGTGCCCGGGCGCCGGTTCGGGCGGCGGGCCTGTGAACTGTCGGAAAGATGGTCGCCTGAGGGGCATGGGCCGTGGGGGACTGGCCCGAAACCAGCGACGGCAGTACATTCTACAGCGAATGGCGCCGGCCTCGAGGCCGGATGGTGAAATTTCCAACGGCTTCCCGCCGTCCACGCCCCCCTCCGCGCCGCGGCCGGCGGCGGCGCGCGGTATATAATCGCCGCGCCACGTCGCACGCTTATGAGTCTTCCAGGCTTGATCGTCACGGGCGCGTCGGGCTTCGTGGGCCGGCATCTGGTGGAGGCCGCGCGTGAGGACCACCGGGTGTTCGCCCTGGCCCGCCGGTCGCAGGGCCGCAGCGGGACGCCGGCGCACCCCAACCTGAGCTGGTTCCAGGCGGACGTGGGCGAGCGCCCGCAGGTCGAGGCGGCGTTCCGGCAGATCGAGCAGGCGGGCGGGGCCGCGACGCTCGTCCACCTGGCCGCCCACCACGACTACACCGGGAGCGAGTCCGAGGACTACTGGCGGACCAACGTCATCGGCTTCCGGCACGTGCTCGAGGCGGCGGTGGCGCACGGCGTGCGCCACGTCGTGTTCGCCAGCTGCCTGCTGGCGTGCCGGCCGCCGCGGCCGGGGCGCGCGATCACCGAGGAGAGCCCGCCACACGGCCAGCACATCGAGGCCGTGACCAAGCGCGAAGGGGAGGCGCTGCTGTTCGAGTTCAGCGACCGCCTGCACCCGGTCATCGTGCGCAGCGCGCCGCTCTTCTCGGACTGGTGCGAGTGCCCGCCGCTGTTCGTGCAGCTCGAGACCTGGCTGTCGGACGCCTGGAACCGCCGCCTGCTGTGCGGGGACGGGCGATCGGCCGTGCCGTACCTGCACATCAACGACCTCGTGCTGTTCCTGCAGCAGGTGCTCGCCCGGATCGACGACTTCAAGCCGTGCGAGGTCCTGCTGGCCGCCGCGGGCGGCGCCGTCTCGCAGCGGGAGCTGTACGAGGCGGCGACGCTGGCCTTCTCGGGCGCGCGGCAGAAGCCGGTGCTGGTCCCCGCCTGGCTGTGCGCGAGGGCCAGATGGGCCCGCGGCGTCCTCGTGCGCCTGCTGCGGCGCCAGGCGGGCGAGTGCGCCTGGCGGCCGGACGAGGTGGACGCGGTCATGACGACCGACGCCAGCCGGACGCTGCGGCGCCTCGACTGGACGCCGCGCCCGCGCCTCGACATCCTCCGGCGAATGCCGTTCCTCGTCGAGAACCTCCGCACCGACCCGGTCACGTGGGCCGAGCTCAACCGGGCGGCCATGCGGCGCGTGCGGCTGCCCGACAACCTCAAGATCCACTGGCTGCTCGAGCAGCACCAGGAGACGGTGATGCGCCGGTTCACCGACCTGCTCACCAGCGCCGAGGGGCGGGATCGCTTCCCCAGCTACCAGGCGCTGACGCTCGACCAGCACAACTGGCACCACCGGCTCGTCTACCGCAACCTGCTGAGCGCCGTCAGGACGCGCGACAAGGGCGTGTTCATCGGTTACTGCCGCGACCTCGCCGAGCAGCGGCGGCGGCAGGGATTCACGGCCGACGAGCTGTGCGGCGCGCTCGAGGCGCTCAACCTCGTCTGCTGGCGCGTGCTGCGGCAGGACCCGGAAACGCGCGGCCTGCGCCAGGCGATCACCGACTACGTGACCGCCACGCTGCGCTCGGGCTGCGACGCGGCCCAGGAAGTGTTCGAGCTGGCCGAGGCCCGGCGGCGGCGCACGGGCGACAGCTCCGCGCCGCCGCCGGGCGGCAGCCGCCGGTGAGTCCCCGGGGCCGCGTTCGCGCCGCCTCGGGAATCCGGCCGCCGGGGCATCGGGTGTTTTCCCGATGCCGCCTCGGGACTTATTCCTCCGCCATCGGGATGTCCGCCCGATTGCCGGGCGAGCGGCCGCGGGCTACATTGTGTTCAGACAGTGACGCTCACCACGGCATTCATAGAGAGGTGGATCATGGCCAGCAAGCGAATCGGCGGAACGGCGGCAAAGAACGGCTTCTACTGGAACCTCCGCAAGTGGGAGATGACGATGGTGCCGCGGCAGGGCGGGATCCTGCCGGGCGACGCCGGCGACCGCTACCTGAAGGTCCCCGTGCTCGCGCTGCTCGTCATCGCGCCCCTGATGGGCGCCGTCTACGCGATGTTCCTGCCGTTCATCGGCTTCGCGATGCTGTTCACGTTTCTCGGCCGGAAGGCCCTCGCGACGGGCCGCTCGCGCGCCGTGGACGTGGCGGCGACGCTGACGCCCGAGTGGCGGCCGGGCGAGGCCTACCTCGCCAGCGGCCAGAAGAAGCGGAAGGCCGATGCCGAGAACGGCGACGTCGTCGACCCCGGGTCGATCGACGCCTCGGTCCAGGGCACGCAGCGCACCGAGCCGCGGCGGCCGGACTTGCACGACTGAAGGCTCAAGGCTCAGGGCTCAAGGCTGCGGGCGGTGTCGCGCGTGACACGGCCCGTCGCCCGAGGCCTGGAGCCGGTCGCCCGCAGCCTGAGGCCGTTCACGTCCGCGTCAGGCATCCACCCGGATGACGCCCCGCTGGATCGCGAACCGAATGAGGTCGGTCCGCGTGTGCAGGTCGAGCTTCTGCATGATGTGCTCGCGGTGCGACATGGCGGTTTTCACGCTGATGTCGAGCAGTTCGGCGACCTCCTTGTTGCTGCGCCCCTCGGCCACCAGCTTCAGCACCTGCTTCTCCCGATCGGTGAGCGAATCGTAGGGGTCGGCGGACCGTCCGCGGTCCGCCGGCTCCGCCTGCTCCCGCATCGCCTCGCGGGCCACCTCGGGATCGAGCACGAGACCGCCGCGGCTCACCGCCCGGATCGCCGACGTCAGCTCGGCGCCCGCCGCCTTCTTCAGCACGTAGCCCGACACGCCGGCCTTGAGGAACCGGCGGATGTACTCGCGGTCCTCGTACTGCGTGAGCACGAGCACGCGGGCCTGCGGGTTCTCCTTCCGGATCTGGATCGTCGCCTCGAGGCCGCCGAGGCCCGGCATCGCGATGTCCATCAGGATGACGTCCGGCGAGAGGCGCCGCGCCAGCTCCACGGCCTCCTGCCCGTTGGCGGCCTCGCCGACGACGGTGATGTCCTCGGAGAGCGCCAGGAGCGCCCGGACGCCGTCGCGGACGATCGCGTGGTCGTCAGCGATCAGGACCCGGATGCTGCTCATTCCCCACCTCCTGGACGACCGGGACGCTGACCGCGATGCGCGTGCCCCGTCCCGGCGCCGAATCGAGTTCCAGCGTCCCGCCGAACAGCTCGACGCGCTCGCGCATGCCGAGCAGGCCGAGGCCGCGCTCGCGAGCGGCCGGCGGCGGCAGGCTCTCGGGCGAGAACCCTTGGCCGTCGTCTTCGATTTCGATCGTAATGCGGCCGTCGCGCTCCAGGCACTGAATCAGGACCGTCTCGGCCCCGGAGTGCTTGGCGATGTTGGTGATGGCCTCCTGCGCGACCCTGAACAGCGCCGTCTCCAGCTCGGGCATCAGACGGCCGGCCAGGCCGCCGAACTCGCACCGCACCGAGATCCCCCGCGGCTCGAGGTGGCGCTCGGCGTACCAGCGGATGGCCGAGAGCAGGCCGAGGTCGTCGAGCACCGACGGGCGCAGGTCGAAGATGATCCGGTGCAGCTCTTCGAGCGTCCGGACCGTGAGCCCCTTCGCCTCGGCGAGGCGGTCGCGCGACGCGGGCGCGGGCCAGGCGGCCAGCGCGGTCTCGATCTTCATCGCCAGCGCGCTCAGGGTCTGGCTGGTCTCGTCGTGCAGCTCGCGCGCCAGGCGCTTGCGCTCGTCCTCCTGCGCCGAGATCACCTTCCGCAGCAGCTCCTCGCGCCAGGCGTCGCGCTCCTTCAGCTGCCGGTAGAGATCCTCGAGCTGCCGCGTGCGCTCCTCGACGCGGCGCTCGAGCTCGAGGTTGGCGCGCTCGACGTGGCTCATCGACGACCGGAGCGCCATCCGCATCTGCTCGAACGAGCGGCCGAGGCGGCCGACCTCGTCCTGGCCGAGGTCGGGGATGGGCTGGCTCAGGTTGCCGTAGGCGATCCGTTCGGCCGAGTCGGTGAGCAGCGCGATCGGCCCGCGCACGCTGCGCGCCGCGCCCCAGGCGAAGAGCAGGCCGAGGCCGAGCAGCGCGGGGGAGAGCCAGAGCAGCGTCCGGCGCACCGACGCCGAACGGGCGAGCGCCACCGACTCGTCCTGCCGGATGAGGACGCCCCAGTGCGCCAACCCCATCGGCGCCATCGCGAGCATCGTCCCCGCGTCCGCGCCGGTTCCGGCGCCGACGAACGTCGTCCGGTCACGAACCGCCGCGGCCAGCGCGGGGGCCTGCGCGAGGGCGCCCGGCTGGCGCGTCGCGTCGGTGCTGGCGATGACGTGGCCCGACGAGTCCAGCACGTCGATCGCCGCCCCGGGTCCCGGCGTGAACGGCCCGAGCGAGGCGACGAAGCGCGAGCTGCGGGGATCGACTTCGCCGGCGGCCAGCGCGATCACCTCGCCGCGCCAGTCGCGGATCGGCACGAGCAGGAAGAAGAACCGCGTGCCCTGCACGACGACGGGAGACGAGACCGTGGGCCGGCCGGTCGTGAACGCGGTCCGGATGTCGTGGGGACTCGGCAGCTCGGCGGGACCCGCCCCGAGCTGCGGCTCGCTCTGTATCACCGCGCCCGAGGGGGCGATGAGCAGCACGTGGTCGACCAAGCGCAGGCGGAGGTACGTCTCCCGGAGGGCGAAACGGTCGGGGAGCGGCCCGCGGCCGGCGGCGGCGGGCGCGGCCGGCGCCACGGGCGCGGCCGACACCCCCTGCAGCACCTCCATGTCGGTCTGCACGAGGTAGTCGAGGTGTTCGGCGATGGCCCTGGCGAGCAGCAGCCGCTCGGCCCGCAGGCGGGCATCCATCCGGTCGAGGCCGACCCACGCGGTGCCGCCGAGGATGGCGAGCGACGCGAGCACGCCGATGCCGACCAGGAGGACGACGCGCGTCTGGATGCTGCGTCCTCCCAGCGCGCGGCTGACCGATCCCTGCGTCATGGGTGCCCTCTCTCGAGGCTCCCGGCCATCAGGAGCAGGTCCTCCACCGACCCGGTGTAGCGCATCACGATGCGGCGCCCCCCCTGGGTCCACCACAGGTCGTGCAGCACGTGGCCGCCCGACCTCGTCTCGCGTGCCATGGTACCCGAACGGCGGCCGAGCGGCACGTCGGGAACGGTCATCAGCGTCTCGACCGGAGGCAGCAGCGCGGGCGGGGGCGGCGTCTCGCCGTCGAGCGATTCGACGAGGATGAGGACGTCCTTCGCGCCCGACCGGCTGTCGAAGTGCACGGCCACCGCCCGCGGCGGGATCGGCCACTCGTCGATGCGGGCCGGGGGCCACGCGACCGACAGCGGGTAGGCCGAGGGGACCCAGATGGCCCGCCCGATGCCGGCCTCCGCCTCGGCCAGCGTCCAGTAGACGCGGGCGTCGTGCGGCGTGCCCGCGAGCATCGAGGGCACGTAATCGGCCGCCTTCAGCACGCCGGCGCAGGCCGCCGCCAGCAGCAGGCAGGTTCGCAGGGCGGTCGCGACGGTCGGCGTGGCGCGGCTCATACGACGAAGAAGGTGAGCGCCAACAGCACGGCGCCGGAGAGGGCGAAGAGCGCCCGGCCGCGGCAGACCGGGGCCCCCAGGTCGGGCAGGGCCAGGCGCGCGCAGCGGCGCTCGACCCCCTCGCGGCGGATCCGCCAGAACACCCGCTCGAACGACGCGTCCCCGTCGCCCGGCGGCGGGTTGTCGGCGTGGAAGACCGCGATGATGACCCGCGCGAGCGCCGCGGCCCGGCCCGTCACGCGCACGGCCGCCTGGTCCGCGCGCCGCTCGATGTCGTCCACCATCGCCCGCGCCACCCATTGGACCGCCGGGTTGAAGAAGAGCAGGCCGCGGACGAGGACGAGCGCGTAGCCCCAGGCCGGGTCGCGGTGCGCCACGTGCGCCAGTTCGTGCGCGACCGCGGCGTCCAGCTCCTCGCCGTGGATCCGCTCCAGCGTCACCGGCGACACGGTGAGGACGGGCCGCCGCACCCCCTCGCACATCAGGACCGGCGACGAGGCCTGCACGACGCGGATGCCGGGCGGGGCGACGCCGAACCGCGCGGCCTGCCGCTCCACCACGGGCCGGAGCGCGTCTGCCGCGGCGTGCCAGCGGGCGGCGTCCGGGATGGCCCGTCCTCCGCGGAGCAGGTCGAGCAGCGGGGGAACGGCGTCGCGGAGGAAGAGGGCCGAGCCGAGGCCGGCCGAGCCGAGCAGCGCAAGGCTGCCGAGGCCCACGCCGCCCACGCGGACCTGGTTCCAGCGCTCGCCGGCGAACAGGGCCCAGCGAGCGGCGAACGCGGCGCTCTCGCGGAAGGGGGCGGCCGCGAACAGCACGGGATCGGCGAGAAGGGGGATGGCGAGCGCGAGGGCCCTGAATCGCAGGCGCCACCCGGCATCCCCGACACGGCAGCGGCCCAGCAGCGCCTCGACGAAGAAGGCGGCGATGAGCCCGTGCAGGATCGACTGGGCCAGGAAGGCGAGGATCATCACCTCACCGGGACGCCTACTCGGCCTCCTTCATCCGCTCGTACTCCAGCTCGTGCTCGTGGTGCAGCCGCTCCGCGCTGATGCGCCCGGTGAAGATCGTCGCGTCGAAGGGAAAGACGTCCGGGTTCAGGTGCGCGTTGTAGATGTGCCACACGATGACGACCAGGAACGCCATCAGCCCCTCGTTGCCGTGCGCCAGCAGCGCCGCCGGCACCACCTCGCCGGGCAGGAAGCGCGTGACCTCGATGGGGAAGAGCAGGATGAAGCCGGTGGTGATGACGATCACCGCGCCGAGCACCAGCCCCCAGTACTCGAACTTCTGCTTGTAGTCGAACTTGTCGAACTTCGCCGGCACGTTCGTCATGCCGAAGTAGTAGCGCAGCTGCTGGATCGCGTCGAGGAAGTCCTGCCGCGTCGGCACCAGCGACAGCGACGACCGGCCCGTCACCACCAGCGCCGAGATCACGCCGAGGTGCGTGAAGGTGAACACCGTGAACAGGATGCCCGCCGCCCGGTGGAGCCACCGGACGCGCTCGATGCCCCCGAGGGCCATGATGAGGAACTGCGCCCACGAGGCCTCGAAGAACTTCTGCGGAAGGCCGGTGACGGCCAGGACGATGAACAGCGTCATCACCGACGCGTGTTCGATCCGCTGCTTGAGCGTGAAACGGATGGCGTAGTTCTTCATCGGTTGACCACGACCCGCCACAGGTGCAGGAGGATCTGGAGCACCAGCCCCCCGATCATGAACGGGATGAGAATCATGTAGGCGATCTTCACGGCGTAGACCATCGGCGCGTGCTTGAGCGACGGCTCGTAGTGCGACAGCCACGCCGACGAGAAGTTGGGCGTGGCGCCCGGGTGGCAGCGCCGGCACGTCGCGACGAGGTTCGCCTTGATCACGGCCGAGTTCCTGGCGTCCGCCTTCGTGATGTCGTGGACCCCGTGGCAGTCGATGCACAGGGCGGTCACCCGCGAGTGCTCGGTCGGCTGCTCGGCCTCGAGCGAGGCCGTCATGCCGTGGAAGTCCGCCAGGTAGGTCTGCATCACGTTGGTGGAGATGCCGTACTTCTTCATCATCGCCGCGTTGGTGTGGCAGCTCGCGCACAGCTCGGGGCTCTTCAGCCGCCAGCCGGGCGCGTGCGGGCCGGCGATGTCGTGCGCGTGATGGCAGTCGGTGCAGGTCGGCACGTCCGCGTTCTTGTCCTCGATGAGCGCCCGCCCGTGCACGCTCTTCGCGTAGGTCGCCGACACCTTCTCGTGGCACACCGCGCACGTCTGCGAGATCTTGGACCGCGGCTGGCCGGGCGGCGTGATGTTGTGGGCGCCGTGGCAGTCCACGCAGACCGGCGCCATCCGGTCGCCCCGGGCGATCGCCCGGTAGTGGACCGAGTCGAGCGTCTTGCTGTAGTTGGCGAAGTGGCACCGCTTGCAGGCCTCGGTGTACGCGATCGTGAACTCGCGCTTGGTCCTGAAGGGCCTGGCCGGGTGGGGCACCTCGGTGATGTCGGTGTGGCAGTCGGTGCAGCCCAGCTTGCCGCCGTGCACCGAGTGCTCGAACTCGGCGCGATCGACGTAGAGACTCTGGACTTCGCCGCTCGGCAGCGTGATCGACATCGACTGGTCGCCGTGGCAGGCGAGGCACGTGTCGATGTCCTCGTGCTTCGGCTGCGGCGCCCCCGGCGAGGCCACCGCCACCGCCACGAGCATCGAAAGGAAGAATGAATGAAGCATGCGGGTATGACCAGGCAGGGGCCGACGTGGCCCGACGCAACTCCACAGCAAGGGCGTTGCCAGCGAAGAAGTCTACCAGAAATGCGCCAGATTCCAGATGTGCCGCGAATTTTGCGTCAACTCTCGTCTCTCGGGTGTCGAAATATCGGCAGTCGGCCCGGCTCGGCGACAACCCGACCTGTTGACGAATTCAACAGGCCCCGGCCGCGATCAACGGCCTGCCGGCGGTCCGCCGCCCTTGATCGAGAGCACGTACGCGGTCAGATCGACGAGCGCGTCCTCACCGAGCGCGCGCCACGCCGGCATGGCCGTTCCCGGGAGTCCGTCCCGGATCGATCGATAGACGCGGGCTGGCGTGACCGAGGCTCTCCAGGCGGCGTTGGTGAAGTCGCGCGGCGGCGTCGAGAAGTCGGAGGCTCGAAGGCCGCGCCCGTTGCCCAGCTGCCCGTGGCACAGGGCGCAATCGCGCGCGAACAGCGGGCGGCCCGCCTGGACCGACGCGGCGGCCGCCACGCGGGCGTCGAAATTGGGAGGCAGGTCAGTCGGCGCGCCGAGCCGGGCGCAGGCCGAAGACGTCAGAAGCCAGGCCAGCGGGAGCAGCGCGATTCGTGTCATGGTCGGCTCTCAGCTCGAGGGGGTAGCCGAGGCGGCCGGCCTCGTCGCACACCGCGGCGAGCAGGGCCGGCACGCTGGCCGCGACGCGCGGCGACAGCCCGACGCCCAGCTCGGTCGTCTCGGGCACGGCGCCGAGCAGGACGAGCGTCGGCGGCACGCGGCCCCGCCAGCGCGCCGCCTCGATCAGGTCCGACACGCCGACCTGGTGCACCGACAGGCGCGCGGCCACCGCGGGGCCGACCTCGTCGCCGTCGAGGCGGACGAGCGTGCCGGGCGCGGCGTCGGCGGCCACGGCATCGACCAGGATCGCCCGGTCGGCGTCTTCGAGGTAGGGCAGCAGCGCGAGGCCGAGCGTGCCCCCGTCGAGCACCTTCACGCCCTCGGGGACGACGCGGGTCCCGGCAATCTGCTGCGCGACCAGGGCGCCGAGCCCGTCGTCGCTGCACAGCAGGTTGCCGAGACCGAGGATCAGCAGGTTCGAACGGCTATCCACGCACGTCCTTCCGGTCGATGAACCGGTAGCCGGAATACACCAGGTCCTCCCGCGGCACGAACTTGTAGCCCGAGAAGATCGACTCCACGGTCGCGTTCGCCTCGACCTGCGACATCAGCACCGCGCTGTAGACGTGGTGGATGGCGAAGCCGATCAGCGCCCACATGAAGCCGTGGTGCAGCCACCGCGCCTGCGCCAGCCCGCCGAACAGCGGCACCAGGAAGGCGAACCACCGGAGCGGCGACCCGACGTGCGCGCCGGCCGAGTACATCGCCAGGCCGGTCCCGATCATCGTCAGGTAGATCAGGAAGACGACGGTGTAGGTGAGGCCGGCCAGCGGGTTGTGGCCCACGAAGCCGGGCGGCTTCCGCAGCCGGAACAGGTAGTAGTTGAGCGTCGGCCAGATCGCCTTCCAGCGCTTCTTGCGCGCGGGGATGAACTTGTCCCACTTCGCGTAGTTGTTGCCGGCGAACATCCACCAGATCCGGCTCATGACGGCGAGGCCGAACACGATCGCCGCCGAGTAGTGGGCGAGCTTGAACAGGCCCATGAGCGAGCGCTGCGAGGCCAGGCCGGTCGTGATCGGCCCCGGGTTCGCGATGTAGAGGCCGGTGACCGCGAGAACGGCGATCGATCCGGCGATGAGCCAGTGACACATCCGCACGGGCCACTCCCAGACGTAGACCCGCACGGTCTCGGCGAGCGGCTTGTCCTGGATCATGGCACCCTCACGCGGGCGAGCTCGCGCCGGCGCACGTCGAGGACGTGGACGCCGCAGGCGAGGCAGGGGTCGAACGAGTGGACCGTGCGCAGGATCTCGAGCGGCTTGGTCGGGTCGGCGACGGGCGTGCCGACGAGCGACGACTCGTACGGCCCGCGCTGGTCGCTGGCGTCGCGGGGGCCGGCGTTCCAGGTGCTCGGGACGACGCACTGGTAGTTGGCGATCGCGCCGTTGCGGATGTTGACCCAGTGGCCCAGCGCGCCGCGCGGCGCCTCGTGGAAGCCGGCGCCCATGGCCTCGGCCGGCCAGGTGGACGGGTCCCACTTGCTGTTGTCCTGGATCCGGACGTCGTGGCGCGCCATGTTCTGGGCGAGCTGATCGAGCCAGTCGCCCTGCTTCTCGGTGAGCAGCAGCGTCTCGATCGCGCGCGCCGCCACCCGGCCCAGCGTCGAGAAGAGCGCCTCGGGCCCGACGTTCAGCTTCTGGAGGACGAAGCCGACCAGCTCCTTCACGCGCGGCTGCCCCGCGCCGTAGGCCACCAGCATCCGCGACAGCGGCCCGACCTCCATCGGCAGGCCGGCGTAGCGCGGCGACTTCAGCCAGCTGTACTTCGCCGACGTGTCGAGCCGCTCGTAGGGCGGCCTGGGGCCCGTGTACTTCGGCCTGGTCTCGCCCTTGAACGGGTGCAGGCCCGCCGTGTCGCCGCCGGAGTACTCGTACCAGGAGTGGCTGACCTGCTCGGTGATGAGCGACGGGTCGAGTTTCTCCACCTTCGTCAGGTCGCGGTCCCGGATGACGCCGGCCGGCAGGAAGAGCGGCGCGTTGGGGCCGTCGTCCTCGGGGTACTCGCCGTACACGAGGTAGTTGCCGACGCCGGCCCCGTAGCCCGCCCAGTCCTTGTAGAAGGAGGCGACGGCCAGCACGTCGGGGATGTAGACGCGGGCGACGAAATCGTGCGCCTTGTTGAGCAACTCGCGCACCGAGGCCAGCGTGTCGGCGTTGAGCGAGGCCTGCTGGTCGGGATCGACCGGCGTCGCCATGCCGCCGACGAGGAAGCTCTGGAGGTGCGGGTTCTTGCCGCCGAGGATGGCGTGGACCTTGATGACCTCGCGCTGCCAGTCGAGCGCCTCGAGGTAGTGCGCGACGGCCATCAGGTTGGCCTCGGGCGGCAGCTTGTAGGCCGGGTGCCCCCAGTAGGCGTTGGCGAACGGCCCCAGCTGGCCGCGATCGACGAACGCCTTGAGGCGGTCGCGCACGCCGGCGAAGTACGTCGTGCTCGAGAGCGGCCAGTCCGAGATCGACTCGGCCAGCGAGGCCGTCTTGGCCGGGTCGGCGCCCAGGGCCGAGACGATGTCCACCCAGTCGAGCGCGTGCAGGTGGTAGAAGTGGATCACGTGGTCCTGCACCGCCTGCATCGCGATGATCAGGTTGCGGAGCAGCCGCGCGTTCGGGGGCGGCACGGCGCCCACGGCGTTCTCGACGGCGCGGATCGAGGCGATCGCGTGCACCGTCGTGCACACGCCGCAGATCCGCTGGGTGAACGCCCAGGCGTCGCGCGGGTCGCGCCCCTGCAGGATGATCTCGATGCCGCGGAACATCGTCGAGGACGACCAGGCGTCGGTCACCTTGCCGCCGTCCACTTCGGCCTCGATCCTGAGGTGCCCTTCGATCCGGGTGACGGGATCAACGACGATGTGCGTCATAGGGTGGCTCCCTTCTTCGAGTCAGGCGGCTGCGGCGCGGCGGGTGCGGGCTCGGGCTTCTCGCGGGACCGCTTGAGGAACGAGATCAACCCGTGCGTGGCGAAGGCGGCCGCGACGCCGACCGAGGCGGCGACGCCGACGCGATCGACCGTGTAGCCCGGCCCGAGGAACGGCGGGCCCGGCAGGTGGCTGTAGAACGGCGTCATCTTGTCCCAGAAGTCCGGCTCGGCGCAGCCCAGGCAGGGGTGCCCGCAGCCGATCGGCCAGTTGGTCCCGCTGTTCCAGCGGACGCGCGGGCAGTTCTGCGAGGTGACGGGCCCCTTGCAGCCCATCTTGTAGAGGCAGTACCCGGCGCGGTGTCCCTCGTCCCCCCAGGCCTCGACGTACTGGCCGGCCTCGTAGTGGCCGCGCCGCTCGCAGTTGTCGTGGATCAGGTGGCCGTAGGCGAACAGCGGCCGCCCGTACTCGTCGAGCGGCGGCCAGTCCTTGAACGTCAGGTAGTGCACCAGCAGCGCCGTGATGTTCTCGGCGTTGGCCGGGCAGGCCGGCATGTTGACCAGGTTGCGCAGGCCCGGGATGGCGTCGCGCACGCTCAGCGCGCCGGTGGGGTTGGGCGCGGCCGCGGGCAGGCCGCCGTACGCGGCGCAGGTGCCCATGGCGATCGTGGCCGCGGCGCCGCCGCACACCTCGCGCGCGATGTCGATCGCCGCCTTGCCGCCGATCGTGCAGTAGGCCCCGTTCTCGAACGTCGGGATCGATCCTTCGACGACCGCCAGGTAGTGGCCCTTCCTGTCGCCGACCACCTTCTGGAGCGCCTCCTCGGCCTGCGCGCCGGCGGCGGCCATGATCGTCTCGTGATAGTCCACCGAGAGCACGTCGAGGACGATCTCGGCCACCGTCGGGCGGCCCGCCCTCAGGAACGACTCGGTGTTCCCGGCGCAGTCCTGGAACTCCAGCCAGACCAGGATCGGCTTCTCGGCCCGCTGGATCGCCTCGGCCACCCTGGCCGACAGCGAGGCCGGCAGGGCGAGCATCGAGGTCATCGCGGTGCAGAAGCCCAGGAACTCGCGGCGCGACACGCCCCGCCGCTCCAGCTCGCCGACGAACCAGTTCTCGCGATCGCTCATAGGTCACGTCCTCTGGCGGCGGCCGTTCGGGTGAGCGAACGCCCCGCGCATCCGACAGGTTGGCGACCGGCCGGGTGGGACCCGGCCCGAACGAAGAGACGCGCGACGACGGTCCTACCGCGCTGACGCTATGGGTTGGGAATCTGGCGCCGGATTATAGCGCATGTCGCCGGCTCGGGCGCAATGGCCTTCGGGAAGACGGGCGGCCGGGGAGGGCTGGCCGGGGAAACGCGGGAGCGCGGGGCCGGCGGGCGGCTCCGCGGCGGTCTCAGTTGGCGGGCTCGGGCGGCCTCGGCGCCGGGGCGTCGCCGACCAGCCAGCCGTCGCGCACCTGGATCACCCGGTTCCCGTAGGCCGCGTTCCGCTCGGAGTGGGTGACCTGGACGATCGTCGTTCCCTCGCGGTTCAGCCGCGTGAACAGCTCCATGATCTCCTGGCCCTGCGCCGAGTGGAGGTTGCCGGTCGGCTCGTCGGCGAAGATGACGCGCGGGCCGGCGACGATCGCGCGGGCGACGGCCACCAGCTGCTGCTGCCCGCCCGACAGCTGGGCGGGGTAGAGGTCCTTCTTGCCGACGATCTGGAACCGGTCGAGCACGTCGCACACGATCGACTGCCGCTGGTTCCGCGGGACGTCGCGGTACGACAGCGGCACCTCGAGGTTCTCGTACACCGTCAGGTTGTCGAGCAGGTGGTAGCTCTGGAAGACGAACCCCATGTGCTGCTTGTGCAGGGCGGAGCGCGCCTTCTGCCCCAGCCGGTGCACGGCCTCGCCCATGAAGTCGTACTCGCCCGCCCACTCGCCGTCGAACATCCCGAGGATGTGGAGGATCGTCGACTTGCCCGCGCCCGACGGGCCCATGATCGACACGAACTCGCCCTCGTGGATGTCGAACGTCACGCGGCGCAGGACGAACGTGCGCCCCGCCCCGTGCGGGTACGACTTCTCGACGTTGCGGAGCGCGATGAGCGGGGTCACGCCGTCGCCGTCTCCATGCTCTCGTCCACCACCTGGCCGTCGAAGAGGTGGATGTTGCGGTTGGCGTGCCGCGTGAACCGCTGGTCGTGCGTCACCATGCAGATCGTGGACCCCTGCTCGTGCAGCTCGCGCAGCAGCTCCATCACCGCCTCGCCGTTGCGCGAGTCGAGGTTGCCCGTCGGCTCGTCGGCCAGCAGGATGAGCGGGCTGCCCACGAGGGCCCGGGCGACCGCCACGCGCTGCTGCTGGCCGCCCGAGAGCTGGCTCGGCAGGTGCTTGGCGCGGTGCGCCATGCCCACCTTCTCGAGCGCCTCGCCGGCCCGCGCCTTCCGCTCGGCCGCCTTCATGCCGCGGTAGGTGAGCGGCAGCTCGACGTTCTCGAACACGGTGAGGTCGCCGATCAGGTTGAAGCTCTGGAAGATGAACCCGATCTCGCGGTTGCGGATGCGCGCCCGCTCGGCCATGTTCAGGTTGGCGACCGGCTGGCCGTTGAGCGTGTAGCTGCCCGCGGTCGGCGTGTCGAGCAGGCCGAGGATCGACAGCAGCGTCGACTTGCCGCACCCCGACGGGCCGGCGATCGACACGTACTCGCCCTGCCGGACCTCCATCTGGATGCCCGAGAGCGCGTGCGTCTCGACCTCGTCGGTGTAGAACACCTTGGTTACACCCTCGAGCTGAATCAGCGGTTTGCCGTTGGCGTCCATCGTGCCTCCAGGAATCGGGGGCCGCGCCGGTCGCGGCCGTCCCTCTCGTTTCGTTCACTTCAAGCGAATCCGGTCGAACGCGTCGTACTGGGACATGTCGGACAGGATCACCTGGTCGCCCTCCTTCAGCCCCGACTTCACCTCGACCGTGTTGACCGAGGTCTTGCCGATCGTCACCTTGACGCGCGTGCAGTTCACGCCGTCCGGGTCCACCTTGAACAGGCTGATGACGCTGTGCTCCTGGCCGTAGGTCGGGCGGCCGACGTAGAGGATGTCGTTCAGCCGCTCCAGCTCGATCGTGCCGTCCACGCTCAGGTCGGGCCGCGCCCCCTTCGGCAGCGCCCCCTCGAGCGCCACGTCCACCGTGACGGTGCCGTTCTGCACCGCCGGGTCGATGCGCGAGACGCGCCCGGGGATGATCCCGTTGCGCGTGTCGATGGACGCCGTCTGCCCGATCGTGATGTCCTTGGCCTGCGTCTCGGCGATCTTCAGCTGCGCCTTCAGGTTCGTCTGGTCGGCGACGCGGGCCAGGTTGGTGCCGGGGCTGACCTGCTGGCCGACCTCCACGGGCACCTGCTGCAGCATCCCGGCCAGGCCCGCCCGGACGTGGAGCTGGTCGACCTGCTCCTGGCGGAGCGCCACGAGCGCGCGCAGCCGGTCCACCTCGGCCTGCTGCACGGCCAGCCGATCCTTCGACGAGTCGCGCATGGCCGTCAGGCGCTTCTGCTCGATCCCGTCGCGCTGCCGGAGGTTGTCCGACTTCACCTGCGACAGCTTCGTCGTCAGCACCGACACCAGGCCGTCCTTGGCCAGCTCGGCGTCGGCCTCGGCCTGCAGCTTCGCCTGCCGGTAGTCGGCCGTCACGGCGCTGGCCGACGCCTCCTGCGCGAGCAGCTCGTTGGCGATGGTGACCTTCAGGTTCGCGTATTGCGCCTCGGCCGCCTTGAGCTGCTGCCGCGCCTCGAGCAGC
>JAJXZZ010000224.1 GCA_021779795.1 Acidobacteriota bacterium
GTCGTGCGTCCTGCCGACGTAACCGCCGTTGACGTAGATCTTGGCGTCGTTCACGTGCGTGTCGAGCTTGACCTGGCCGGTGCGGTGGTAATAGATCGGGCTCGGACCCCAGTCCCACGCCGGGCCCCAACCCCAGCCGCCGCCCCAGCCGCCGCCCCAGCCGCCCCAGCCGCCGCCCCAGCCGCCGAAGCCGGGGCTGATGAACACGCCGCCACCGCCGTCGTGGTCGTCGAAATCACCGTGACCGCCGCGCATCTCAGCCGAAGCGTTCAGCGGCACCAGCATCACCAGCGCAACTGCCGCAGCCACTAAGCCTTTTCTCATGGTCCGCCTCCTGACCCTCTTGGCAGCAAGATGCGCGCCAGCAGGGAGGCGTTCCTTGTTCGTCGTATTTCCGCCAGAATCGGGGGCCAACATCCCGCCGTGGACACTGCCGGCGACAGTGCGGCGCGCGCGGTCGAGCTCACCTCCAGGTGTAGCCCACGCCGAGCGTGACGGCACGGACGCGCACGGCGCCCGCGCTTCCGCGCGAGTACACCAGGAACGGCGTGATGTGCTGGCTGTAGGTGAGGCTCACGTCGTAGCCGATGCCGGCTTCCCAGCCGGCGCCCCACGCGTCGATGCCGTCCGGCGCGTTCTCCCAGGCATTCACCGCGCCCGCCCCGGCCCGCACGTGGAAGCCCGACATGCGGAACGGGTAGACCCGGCCGGTGACGAAGAGCTTGGCGACGCCCGCGCCCCTGCCGGGGTCGTCGATGTCGCCGGCCTCGACGAGCCACCCGCCGATCTCGAGGCCCAGCAGCACGCGCGAGCTCACGGCGAACCCGCCGCTCCCCGCCATGTAGAACCGCGCCTGGTCGTCGTCGAACCCGCCGCCCGATCGACGCAGCTGTCCGACGCCGAGATCGCCCGCGAAGAACAGGTGGCCGACGTCCAGCGGCCCCGAGGCCGGGGCACCGGCCGCGCGCGCGCCAGCCAGCAGGACCAGCGCCGCCGCTGCCAGCGCAATTCCCGACCGACCGGTTCCAGGTGCTCCCCGCATGCGCCTCTCCATGCTCCAACCCCAGCGCCTACTGAAGCAGCCGCGCGGCGTTGGTTACGAGGGCCGGGGCGCGGGCGGCGCGCGGGCCCGGCCCGCCTGCCTCACCGCCGGGCCTCACCGCCTTGCCAAGCTCTTCCTGGGGCGTATACTGAGGACCTCGCCAGAACGAAATCGGATCCGCGCCGGGCGGCGCGGAGAGAGGAGCCACCAATGGAACGGAGAACGCTCGCGCTGCTGGGTGCCCTGCTGCTCGTGCTCGCGCTCGTGCCGGCCGTCGGCTACTCGCAGCAAGTTGTGTCGGCCACCATCGACTTCAAGTTCGTCGCCGACGGCAAGACGCTGCCCGCCGGCACGTACGATCTCAAACCGAGCGCCGATGAATCGGCGTTCCAGTTGACGCCGACAGGCAAGGGGCCGAGCATGTACCTCCTGCCGGTCACGAGGCTGGCCGCGCCCGAGACGCCCATCGCCGAGGCGAAGCTGGTGTTCGACAGGGTCGGCAATCTCGATTACCTCTCGGAGATCTGGATACCCGGCCAGGACGGCTTCCTCTTCCACATCACGAAGGAGAAGCACACGCATCACGTCGTCAAGGCCTTCAAGAAGATGAAGAAGTAGCCGCTCGTCGAAGCGGCCCGCGCGGCGCCGCGCCGTCCGGGCCGCTCCTCCTCGCGATCTCCGTCACTCGTCGGCCGGCATGCCGACCCAGAAGCTGGGCCGCGCGGGGTGCGGCGAGCAGCCGTCGTAGAGCACGACCGCGCGGCGGATGCGGAGCAGCGTCGCGTAATTGAGGAACGCCATCCAGGCGGCGTCGGTCATCCGCTCCGGGCTCTCGAGCAGCGGCACGAGCCGCTCGTCGTAGGCATCGACGCCCGACAGCGCCGCATTCACCTCCGCGCAGAGCCACGCCAGGTCGGCCGCGTCGCGGCCGCTCTTGTAGACGAGGTACTCCTCGAGGGCCATCATGGCCAGCAGGTCGTTGGGCATGAGCAGGAACGGCAGCAGTTCCGGCCAGAGGGCGGCCACCGGGACCAGCCGGCCGCCCTGGAGGTAGTGCGTGCTGAGCGCGGCGCAGAGCCCCCACCACGACGGCGGCTGGGAAGACGCGCCATCGGCGTGGCGCCGCCCCCGGGCGTAGGCCCCCTCGGCAGAGGATCGCTGCCGGCTGGCGACGACCGGCGCGGGCCATCTCATCGGCATCCTCCCGGGCGAACCGGTCCTGCTACCAAACAGGATAGATCAGAATCTCATGTACAGGCCAAGCTCGACCGTTGTATTCTGATGGCGCAGGCCGGCCCTGTTGCCAACGGCTTGGGGCCGCGGTTTCTGTCGGACGCAGTGAAAGGAGTGTCCCATGAGGCGTCGAGTTCTCACGGTGTTCGCCGCAGTGGCGCTGGCGCTCGTGCTCAGCCCCGTCAGCACCTACGCGCAGGTCGAGGTCCGCACCGCGACCGTCCATGTCGCCTTCCCGTTCGTCGCCGAGGGCAAGACGATGCCGCCCGGGCAGTACGACCTGCGGATCAGCACGAACCAGGAAACGGCCACCCTCATCCCCGCGAGCGGGAGCGGCGGCGCGATCCTGCCGGTGGTGACGCGGCTGGACGCGTCCAGTTCGCCGGCCCACGAGACGCGCGTCGTCTTCGACAAGGTGGGCACCAAGCGCTTCCTGTCCGAGGCGTGGCTGCCCGGCGAGGACGGCTATCTCTTCTACGCGGCCAAGGAGAAGCACACGCACGAGATCGTCAAGGGCCAGATGAAGGGCAAGTAGGCTTCCCGCGCAGGTGTCCGGCGGGCTTCCCGGCCCGCCGGCCCGTTCTTCGTGGCCGCGACGCCGCCCTCGCGCGGTAAGATGTCGCGGATGATCTCCAGAATCCTCCGCCTGGCGGCCGTCGCGTCGGCCGCCGTTCTCTCTTCGGCCCTGGCCGGTTCCGCCCCGCCCGCGGCCCTGCTCATCGACCACGTCACGCTCGTGGACGGCACCGGCGCGCCGCCGAGGCCGGGCGTCAGCCTGCTCGTTCGCGACGGCCGCATCGTCTCGGTGACCGACGCGCCCGCGGCGCGGCCCGGCGACGGCGTCCGCGTCATCGACGGGCGCGGCCTGTTCGCCATCCCCGGGCTCATCGACGCCCACGTGCACCTGACGGGCGGCCCGAGGGCCGGGCAGATCGCCTCACTGCGCACGGCGCTCGAAGGGGGCGTCACGACGGTCTGGGACCTCGCGGGCGACGCGCGCACCCTGGGCGAGCTGTCGCGCGAGCAGATCGCCGGCGAGATCGCGTCGCCGTCCATCTTCTACGCCGCCCTGATGTCGGGCCCGGCCTTCTTCACCGACCCGCGCGTCGTCGAGGCCTCCGTCGGCTACCGGCCGGGCGACGCCCCGTGGGCGCGCGCGGTCACGCCGGGCCTCGACTTGGCCCAGGCCGTCGCCGAAGCGCGCGGCACCGGCGCCAACGCGCTGAAGCTCTACGCCGCGCTCGACGCCGACCAGGTGCGGCGCATCACGGCGGAGGCCCACCGGCAGAGCCTGCGCGTGGTCGCCCACGGCACCGTCTTTCCCGCCAGGCCGGGCGACCTGGTGGCGGCGGGCGTGGACATGCTGGCGCACGCGGCCTACCTCGCCTGGGAGGGGAGCGCGCCGAGCCTCGAGTTCCAGAAGCGCGCCCAGGGGGACTTCGCGGGAGTGACGCCGGACTCCCCCGTCATCGAGCGCCTGCTGCAGGGGATGCGCGAGCGGCGCGTCGCGCTCAACCCGACGCTGTGGGTGTTCGCCGACCGGCCGGACTCGGATCCCGCCGCCCCGGCGCGCATCCGCTGGGGAGCCGAGGTGACGCGCCGCGCGTTCGCGGACGGCGTGGCGATCGTCGCCGGCACCGACGGCATGACGACCCGGGGCGCGGCCCTGCCGACGATCCACCGCGAGCTGGAGCTGCTGGTGACGAGCGCCGGCCTGCCGCCGCTCGCGGCCCTCTCGGCCGCGACGCGCAACGCGGCCGAGACGATGGGGCTCGGCGACGACCGCGGGACGCTGGCGCCGGGACGGCGCGCCGACATCGTCCTGCTCGGCGCCAACCCGGCCGACGACATCCGCAACACGCAGCGGATCGAGTACGTGATCGAGGGCGGCCGCGTCGTGCGCGGGCCCGCCGGGGGGAGGTGAGTCCCATGGCCAGGGTCAGCCGGCGCGCCGCGCTCGGCACGATCGGCGCGGCCGTCGTCGGCGCGCCGGCGGTCCTTCGCGGCCGGCACCGCGTCTTCGCCGATTCGCCGCGCGAGTACTCCTCGCGCGCCATCGGCCTCGTCCGGCAGGGCGTGATCGTGGACCTGCTGAACCAGTTCCGGTTCCCCGACTACGCCGAGCGCCCGCCCAGGAGCGAGCGCTGGCTCCACGTGCCCGGCAGCTTCACGCCGGCCGACGCGGCCGTCTACCGCACGTCGGGCATCAACGTGTTCGCGCTAGGCGACGGCGCCAGGGACTACGAGGAAGGCGTGCGGTTCTTCGCCGACTGGAACGGCTTCGTCGCCTCGTACCCCGACGACCTGCTCCGGATCGACAAGCCCGGCGACTTCGAGAAGGCGCACGCGACCGGCAAGGCCGGCATCCTGCTCACCTTCCAGGACTCGACCCACTTCCGCGCGCCGGACGACGTGGACGCCTTCTTCGGGATGGGCCAGCGCCTGTCGCAGCTCACCTACAACTTCGACAACCGGATCGGCAGCGGGTTCCTCGAGCGCCGCGACGGCGGCCTCACCGTGTTCGGGTCGTCGATCATGGCGCGCATGGAGCAGGTCGGGATGGCCGTGGACGTCTCGCACTGCGGCGACCGGACGACGCTCGACGCGCTCGAGGCGGCGACGCGGCCGGTCGTCATCACGCACGCCAACTGCCGCGCGCTCGTCCCCGGGAACCTCCGCTGCAAGACCGACGAGATGATCCGCGCGATGGCGAAGACGGGCGGCGTGATGGGGATCGGCTTCCTGCGGTTCCTGAACCGCCCCGCCGAGCCGGTGTCGATCGAGGACGTGCTGGATCACTTCGACCACGTGGCCCGGCTGGTCGGCGTGCAGCACGTGGCCGTCGGCTCGGACCTCGACATCGTGGGCAACCCGAACGCGGTGGGCGGCGACGGCTTCCAGCCGAGCTCGCAGCCCAACTTCGCGCGCTACCAGTACCACGCCGACGCCGAGGGGCGGATCACGGTGACGGGGCTCGATCACCCGAAGCGGACGTTCGACCTGGCCGAGGGGCTGATCCGCCGCGGCTACGGCGACGCGGACATCGGCCTCATGCTCGGAGGGAATGCGGCGCGCGTCCTCTCGACGATCTGGACGCGCGCCTGAGCCTTGAGCCCTGAGCCCTATTTCAGCGCCGGCGGGACCCGCCGCTTCGTCGCCTGCTCGAAGGCGTAGGCGAGCTCGATCAGCTTCGGCTCGCTGCACGCCATCCCCGTGAAGCTCACGCCGTACGGCGCCGGCTTCGGGTCGAAGCCCGGCGGGAAGGCCGCCGCCTCGCCGCCTCGCGCGCCGCCGTACGGCACGTTCGGCACGAACCCGAACGGCACGATCACGGTCGGGTAGCCGGGCTTGGCCGCGATCCCCGCCCCGCTGCTTCCGGGAAACAGCAGCGCGTCCAGGCG
>JAJXZZ010000225.1 GCA_021779795.1 Acidobacteriota bacterium
GGGGTGCTTCTCGATGAGGGGGATCAGGTCGAACTCGCGGTTGCGGACCAGCAGGTGCTGGTCGATCGCCACCTTCTTCAGGAACGCGAGCCCCTGCTCGTGGTCCCCCATCATGATGTTGGCGGTCCTGGTGTCGCCGCGCACCAGGTAGTCGCCGATGATGGTGGCGCCGGCCGACGACCCGCCGATCACGCCGCCGCGGTCGAGCACCGCGAACAGCGCCTTCTGCGTCAGCGTGCCGAGATACGAATCGGCGAGCCGCCACTGGCGCCCGCCCTCGAAGAAGACGCCGCGCGCCGTCCCGAGCGGCTTCACGAACTCCTCGGTGTCGGCCACCTTGCGGTCGTACGTGTGCAGCACGGTCAGCCTGGTGGCCCCGGCATCCCTGAACGCCTTCAGGCCGGCGTAGGACTGGTCGTAGCTCGGGGCGCCGCCCGCCGTGGGAATGACGACGATCGGCTGGTCGGGCCCGCCGGCCAGCTCGATGAACTTCTTGAGGATCGCCGGGTCGTGCATGTTGCCGCCGACGATGACGAGGGCGCCCTTCGCGGGCCCGAGCTCCGCCGCGCGGGCCGGCGGCAACGAGCAGATCGCCGCAAGGGCGAAGAGAACAGCCAACCGGGAGAGTCGTGGATTCATGAGGGCCCAGACATTAGCACGGCGCCGCCAAGTCGGCAACGCCCCCCGGCGAGCCCCCGACTACTCAGCGAAGCCCCCAAAGTGGTACGCTGGCGGTCTCTTACCGGAGGCACTGATGGCCAGGCTCGTCGAATGCGTTCCGAACTTCTCAGAGGGCCGAAACCGCGCCGTGATCGACGCCATCGCCGACGCGGTCAGAAGCGTGGCCGACGTCAAGCTGCTCGACGTCGATCCCGGCGCCGACACCAACCGCACGGTCTACACGTTCGTCGGCCCGCCCGACGCGGTCTCCGACGCCGCGCTCAAGGCGGCCCGCAAAGCGCACGAGCTCATCGACATGGCGAAGCACCACGGCGCGCACCCGCGCATGGGCGCCATGGACGTCTGCCCGATCGTCCCGGTCTCGGACGTGACGATGGACGAGTGCGTGGAGATCTCGCGGGCGCTCGGCCGGCGGATCGCCGCCGAACTCGACCTGCCGGTCTACTTCTACGAGTACGCGGCGACGAGCGAGGTCCGGCGCAGCCTGGCCAACATCCGCGCCGGCGAGTACGAGGCGCTCGAGCGGAAGCTGCAGGACCCGGCCTGGGCGCCCGACGCGGGGCCGGCGAGGTTCGACCCGAAGTTCGGCGCGCCGGTCGTCGGCGCGCGCGAGTTCCTCATCGCCTACAACGTGAACCTCAACACGCGCGACCGCAGGCTCGCCAACGAGATCGCGCTCAACATCCGCGAGAACGGGCGCGTCGCCCGCGACGCCGCCGGCCAGCCGATCCTCGACGAGCACGGGCGGCAGGTGAAGAAGCCGGGCCGGCTCAGGGCGGTGCGCGCCATCGGCTGGTACATCGATCAGTACCGGCAGGCGCAGGTCTCGATCAACCTGATCAACTACAAGACGACGCCGCTGCACGTCGTCTTCGAGACGGTCCGCGAGGAGGCCGGGACACTGGGCCTGATCGTGACCGGCTCGGAGCTGGTCGGCCTGATGCCGCTGCAGCCGCTGCTCGACGCGGGGAAGTTCTACCTCCGGAAGCAGGGGAAGTCGGCCGGCGTGCCCGAGCGCGAGGTGGTCGAGATCGCGATCCGCTCGCTCGGCCTCGACCAGCTGGCCCCGTTCGACGCCGACAAGAAGGTGATCGACTACCAGTTCCGGGCGCGCGGCCCGCTCGTGTCGATGGCGGTGGACCGCTTCGTGGACGAAGTCTCGTCGGAATCGCCCGCGCCGGGCGGCGGATCGGTCGCCGCGCTGGCCGGCGGCCTCGCCGCCGGCCTCACGGCGATGGTGGCGAACCTCACCGTCGGCAAGAAGGGGTACGAGGCGGCCTGGGACGAGCTGTCGGACCTTGCCGAGCGCGCCCAGGCGCTCAAGGACCGCCTGGTCCGCGCCGTGGACGAGGACACCGAGGCGTTCAACGCGGCGATGGCCGCCATGCGGATGCCGAAGGGCACGCCCGAGGAGCGGGCCGCGCGCGACGCCGCGCTCGAGGCCGGCTACCAGCAGGCGGCCGCGGTCCCGCTCGCCACGGCCCGGGCCTGCCTCGAGGCGATCGACCTCGCGCACCTGGTGGCCGCGAAGGGCAACAGGACCTCCGCGTCGGACGCGGGCGTCGCCGCGCTGATGGGGCGCGCCGGCGTCGAAGGGGCGGTGCTCAACGTGCTCATCAACCTGGGCTCGGTGAAGGACGAGCCGTTCACGCGCGCCTGCCGCGCCGAGACCGACGAGCTCGGCCTCCAGGCCGCGGCCCGCGCGGACGAGGTGCTCGGCCTCGTGCGCGCGGCGTTCGCCTGACGCGTCTCGTGACGGGCGGGGGCGCCGCACGCGTCCCCGCCGCTTCGAGGAGACTCGCATGACCTCTAGCAGACGCCGCTTCCTCGAACTGGCCGGCGCGGCGGCCCTCGCCACCGCCGCCGCAGGTACGGCCGCCAGCACGACCCGCTCCTCGAACCCGCGGGTCGTCAAGCCGCCCCGCCTGAAGCCGGGCGACACGGTCGGCCTCATCGACCCGGCCAGCGCGACGTTCGAGTCGATGAAGATCGAGATCGCCATCGAGGTGGTCGAGGCGATGGGCTTCAAGGCGCGCCCGGCGCCGCACATCGCCGACCGGTACGGCTACCTCGCCGGCAAGGACCAGGACCGCGCGCACGACGTCAACCAGATGTTCGCCGACCCGTCGGTGAACGCCGTGCTGGCGCTGCGCGGCGGCTGGGGCTGCGCGCGGCTGCTCCCCTACCTCGACTTCGACGTCATCGCGAAGCACCCGAAGATCCTCGTCGGCTACAGCGACCTGACCGCGCTGCTGCTGCCGGTGCACGCGCGCACGGGGCTGGTCACCTTCCACGGCCCGATGGCCAGCTCGACCTGGAACAGCTTCAACCTCGACTACTTCACGCGCGTGCTCTGCGGCGGCGAGGCGGTGACGTTCGAGAACGTCCACGAGATCAAGGACACGCTGGTGCAGGTCGAGAATCGGATCGAGACGATCACGCCGGGCATCGCCCGCGGCCCCCTGCTCGGCGGCAACCTCACGGTCCTCGCCGGCATCGTCGGCAGCGGGTACCTGCCGGATTTCACCGGCGCGATCCTGTTCATCGAGGAGGTCGAGGAGAACATCTACCGGGTCGATCGGCTGCTGACGCAGCTGGCCCTGGCGGGGATCCTCGGCCGGCTGAAGGGCGTGGTGTTCGGCAACTGCACCAAGTGCCTGCCCGGCGAGGGCTACGGCGCGCTGACGCTCGGCGAGGTGCTCCGCGACCACATCAAGGCGCTCAACATCCCGGCCTGGTCGGGGGCGATGATCGGCCACATCGACCGGCAGTTCACGATCCCCGAGGGGACCGAGGTCGAGATCGACGCGACGAAGGGGACGATCACGATGCTGGAGGCCGCCGTCGCGTGACGGCTCGCGGCTCGCGGCTCGCGACTGGCGGCGTCACTTCTTCTTCGCCGCCACCAGTTCGACGCGCCGCATCACGTCGCCCTCGAGGATCCCGTCCACGACGTCCATGCCGGACGTCACCTCGCCGAAGATCGTGTACTCGTGGTCGAGCCTGGGCGTGTCCACGAGGTTGATGTAGAACTGCCCGTCTCCCGTGTCGCGGCCGCGCGTGGACGACCCGACGGTGCCGCGCGTCTGCGACGTCAGTCCCGGCTCGTCCCGCCAGTAGCGAGTCCCGCCCGAGTATTCGTTGGCGCCTGGGCTGCCGCCCTGGACCAGGAAGTCCGGGATCACCCGGTGAAACGTGAGGCCGTTGTAGTAGCCCGCGGCCACGAGGCCCGCGAACCGGGCCGCCGAGATCGGGGCCAGGTCCATCAGCAGCCGCATCTCGAACTGGCGCCCGCCCGCCATCGTGACCCTCACGAGCGAGTGCGACAGCCGGTCGAACTCCGCGTCGGTCAGGACGAACGGCTGCACCGGTCGCGGCGTCGGCGCCGCCAGGACGACGGCGCCCGTCCACGCGGTCAGGATCTTCGCGGCCGCGTCGGCCACCTTCGGATCGACGTCGGCCAGGCAGGGCCGCAGGCGATCCGCGTCGGCCGGCGATCCCAGCTCCTGCAGCCGCTCGAGCAGCGCGAGCCGCGGGTCGCGCGACGTGTCGCTGTCGAGCGCCGTCAGGCGCGCGAGCGAGGCGAGGAGCGCCGGCACGGCCGCCGCCCGGTCGGCGGTTCCCCGCAGCGCCTTCGCCGCCGTCATCACCAGCTGGAAGTCGGAGGCGCCGAGCGCGTCGATGTAGATGGCGTCGGCGGCGTGCCCTTCGACCTTCGACAGCTCGGAGACGGCCGCCTCGCGGACGTTGTCGTTGACGTCACCAGCCAGTTGCCGCAGCGCCGCGGCGTCGCCCAACTCGCCGGCCGCGCGCGCAGCGTACATCCTCGCGTGCCAGTCCCCCGCCGACAGGAACCTCTTGAGCATCGGGCGCCCGCGCGCGGGCGCGGCCTTCGCCAGCGCCACCATGGCGTGGGCCGGCCGGTGCCAGTCGCCTTCGCCGATGCCGGCCGCCAGGTCGAGCAGCGTCTCGACGGCGTGGTCGTCCGGCCGGCACGGGGCGCCCAGCAGGTCGATGGCGAGCAGCGACTGGTGGCCCACCCTCGCGCCGATCGCGCCGACGATCGGCCCGCACCCCTCGGCGGCCTGGAAGCGCAGCCCGTAGCGGCGCAGCGCCTCGTAGCGCACCATCCACGCCGGGTCCTTCATGCCGGCGAGGATCGTGTCCAGGCCGGCTTGCGGCGAGGTGATGGCCAGGCGCCTCACCTGGACGTCGTCGTCCTGGAACGCGCGGGCGGCCGTCTCCCTGCCGACCTCATCGACGGGGAGCAGGCAGAGCAGCGCCAGCCGACGCACCTGCGGCGACACCTGCGAGTCGCCCACGGCGAGCGTCGTCAGCCGCTCGACGGTGTCGGGCATCAGCCCCTGGCGCTCGCGCGCGCGGGCCCGGGCGAACGCCTCGAGGCCGCGCAGGCCGCCAACCAGTGCCGGCTCGGGCACGATCACCATGCGGGTGGGCGAGAGCGTGAGACCGATGATGCGCGGGCCCGCCGCCGACCGCCCCCAGCGATGGACGACCTGGGTGTGCGAGATGACGTCGTCGATGGCGTTCTCGGTGCCGGTGGCGTCCTGCGGCGAGTCGATCGGGAGCTGGCCCAGCGCCTCGGCAATCGCGCCGCGCACGCCGGGATCGCTCTCGCCGACCAGGCGGCGCATCAGCGCCGCCCGCGCGGTCCGCCGGGACGCCTGGTCGGTCAGGACCGACTGGGCCAGCGCGTCGGCCGCCTCGGCGCGCACGGACGCCTGCGCCGCGTCGAGCAGCGGGGCGATCGTGCTCACGAGATCCGGCCGCTCCAGGCGGCCGAGCGCCCGGATCGCCAGGACGCGCATCGCCTCGGGGCCCGCCGCGGCCGTCGTCGTCAGCAGGCGCAGCTGGTCGGCGGAGGCCGCCCGGGCGGCCTCCGCCTCGATGATCGCGGTGCGCGTCACGCCGGGGGCCGGCGCCGCGCGCCTTCC
>JAJXZZ010000226.1 GCA_021779795.1 Acidobacteriota bacterium
CGCTGACGCGTGTTCCGGTTCAGCTCGGTGCCGAGCGGATCATCCGGTCGAGTCGGTCCTGAACCGGAGTTGGGGTCGCGTTCAGGGGGACGGGGCAGGTGGACGGTGCGGTCGGCAGGAGCGGTGTCGGCGGCGGCGTCAGGGTCGACGGTGTCGGTCATCGCGCCTTCTTCGCCGGGTTCGGCCCGGAGGCGGGGCGGGCCCGCCGGAGGAAGGAGCGGATCGAGAGCGCGGCGAGAAGGTGGCGCCGGAGCCCGGATCGGCGTCGGGAACCAGCCTCCTCCTCACCCACGAGCGCCCAGAACGCGTCGGCGTCCGCCTCGGTCGGGGCGATGTCGGAGAAGGCGGCCGCGTCGGCCAGAGTCGCCAGGACCGAGACACCGGCCACCTCGGTGCGGGTCGCGGTCGCGAGCACCGGGATCCCCCGGTCGACGAGGTCGTCGACGTACTCGTCCCAGCCGGCGGCGATCCGCGCGCGCGGAGCGGCCGCACGGCGGCGCGACCGGCGGCGCAGTGCCTTGACGAGCAGCATCGCGAGCAGCGGCGAGGCGAGGATGAGGAGCCCCAGCACCGACGCGGCGCCGATGCGCGCAGGCTCCCCGAACCAGTCGACTCCGGCGGCGGGCTGCCGGGTCGACGGCTGCGCCCGCGGCGCGGCGCCTGCGGGCGCAGCCTCCGGCGGCTGCTGGTCGGTCGCCGTCGCCGCGGTCACCTCGGTGGGATTGTGCGGCTCAGCGGCCTGGGCGGTGTCGGGGCGCGGCGGCACCGTGTGCTGCGGCGTCACGTCGACGATCGCCCACTCCCCGCCGGCGCCTTGCACCTCGACCCACGCGGTGAGATCGGCACCGCGGCACTCCCCTGCCGCGCACGCGGGCATCGCGTCGGGGTCGGCCGTCGGGGCCAGGTCGAAGCCGAGCACGATGCGGGCGGGGAAACCGAAGTGCTCGGCGAGCAGCGCAACCGCGGCGGCGAACTGCTCGTCGTCGCCGACCGCGGCGACCTCGCCCGGCTTCGCGAGCAGCGCGGTGAACAGCGCCCCGACGCGATCAGTCGACTCGCCGGCGTAGCTCGGCTCGAACGACGGCTCGCCGAGGGCCTCGAACCAGCTTCCCGCCCCGGGCAGTTCCAGCGAGTGGCTCAGGTAGCCGTATTCGCGCAGCCGCCGAACGGCCGTCCCGAGGCCCTTCGCGTCGGGGGCGAGCTGCTGTGCGTCGATCCACCGGCCGAGGCTCGCCGGGAAGACCGCATCGGGGAAGAGGACCGGATCGGCCGGCGCGACGAGCTGGGAGAGCGCGGGCGCCGCGTGTGGAGCAGCGGCGAGCGTGACGCTGTCGCCGGGTCGCAGCCCGGCGGAGTCGATTCCGGCATCGGCGGAGAGGTCGTAGGCGAAGCCGTCCGTGAGCGCGGCGGCGCGCGCTCCGCCGAACGAGACGCTGGCGAGACCCGTGGCAGCCGGCAGCCACACCCCGGTATAGCCGGCATCGGAGACCGTGAGCCCGGCGGCGCGGCGCTCGAGCTGGGGGATGCGGGCGAACGACCTCCCGGGCCCCGGCGCCGAGAACCGCAGCCCGTCATAGTTCGACAGCACCGCCAGGCGCAGCCGCGGCACGGCCGCAGTGTCGCCGGAGACCCGGAAGAGGATCCGGCCGTACTCCGCGTCGGCGAAGCTCGCGCGGTAGCCCGTCAGCGGACTCGCGTACTGCGGCAGCCGCACCACAGGCTCGGCCGTCGTGCGCAGCACCTCGCGGACGCCGGGCGTCGCCGCCCCCGCAGCCGCAATGGCGATCGCGGCCGCCACGAGCGAAACCGCCGCGCCGAGCCCGCCGCGCCGGACCCCGGCGAGCGATGGGACGGCGCGCGCGACCGCGGCCCGGGCGAGCGCTGCCCGCCGCTCGGCCCAGGCGCGGTGCACGAGGTACGCGATGGCCGCGCCGACCGCGAGAAGCCCTGCGAAGGCGGCACGCGGGGCCGCGATCACCACCGGGCCGAGAATCAGCGGGGTTCCGGGATCGCTCGAGCCGAACCCGACGCCGAACCCCAGCGGCAGCAGCAGCACGGCCGGCGCGAACGGCACCGCCCACCGCCTCGGGCTCGTCGCCAGCGCGGCTGCGACCGCGCTCGCGACCCCGACCACCACGAGGAACGGGACGAGCAGCCCCTGGTAGTCGCCCACCGGCACGGGCACCGTGATGAGGTCGCGCCAGCCTGTCACGACGCTCGCGAGCATGGCGGACTCCGCCTGCGCCAGGGCCGGGAGCGAGCGGATGCCTGACAGCGCGGCGGGCGTCGCGAGGGGAATCCCGAGCACCGCGATGGCGAGGGCCGCGATCGCGCCCGCCGCCCACGGCGCGAGGGCGAACCGGTGGCCGACGAGCACCGCGCCCGCGCCGATGAGCGCGCCACCCGCCGCGGTGACGAGCAGCCACGGGGTCGCGTAGATCGGCCAGGCGGCGAGGGTTCCGGCGACGAGGACGCCGAGCAGGAGCACGGCGTCGACGAGCAGGGTGCCCGGCTTGCGATGCGCCGCTTCGCGGGTGCTCCACGAACGGGGCGCAGCGGCCGTCATCGCGCGGCCGCCTTCGCGAGCAGCGGCGGGAGGTCGTCGAGCAGGGCCACGGTGAACACCGGGGTGCCGCCGAGGACGCGCAGGCCGGGCGCGGCATCCGGGTCGCAGACCACGACGACGAGCTGCACGCCGCGCGGGAAGCGCAGCTGCAGGGCGCGCAGCCGGCGCACGCCGACACCGGAACCGACGACGGCGAACGCGATGGACAGATCGGGCACCGCCCGCCCCGCGAGCGCGCAGGCCGACTCGACTGCGACCGCGTCCGCGCCGCGCTCGACGAGACTCAGCTCGTCAAGCAGCGCCCGGCCCGAGACCACGCTGAGCTCGCGGATGCCCCGACGCGCGCCCGGCGCGATGACGGCAAGGTCACGGCCGTCGCGGATCGCCCTCAGCCCCAGCGAGCCCGCCGCGCTCACCGCCGTCTCGAAGCCGTCGCCATCGCCGAACTCGTCCTCGCGGAGCGCGAGCACCACCCCAAGCCGGGACCGGCGGGATTCCTCGAACTGGCGCACCATGAGCGAGCCGGTCTTCGCCGTCGACTTCCAGTGGATGCTGCGAAGGGTGTCGCCCGCCGCATACGGCCGCACCGAGTGGAAGGCGAGGTCGTCGACGACGACCTCGCGCGTGGCCGCCCCCTCGAGGTCGTGGACGAAGCCCGTCGTCGTGCTCGGCACCACCGCCGTCACCGGGTGCACGAACAGCCGCTGCACCCCCGCCCAGGCGAGCTCGCGCCGCAGCAGTCCGAGCGGATCGCCGCGCACCGCGCGCACCGGGCCGACGTCGACGACACCGCGGCGCAGCGCCGGCACCGGAACGGACACGGCGTGCGAGCGATGCGGGCGCAGCAGCGGCACCCAGAGCTCGACGAGGCCCGCGCCCAGCGGCAGTTCGATGCGGCCCGGCAGCTCGAGCCGGCGCGACGCGTTCGCGACCCGGAGAACCGCGTCCACCTGGGTGCCCGCAACCACCCGGTCGGCGGGCAACTCGACCTCGATGCGATACGCGCCGCCGCCGAGCAGGAAGGGTGCTGTGAGGGCGAGAAGGGCGAGGGCGAGAAATCCGGCGCCCGCGAACTCGGCCCAGCCCAGCGCGAGGCCCAGTGGCAGCAGCACGACGGCCGCGCCGACGGCGAACCAGCCGATCGGCGTCACCGCGTGCGCCGCCGCGCGCAGCCCGGCGGTCAGGTCGGTGCTCACGCGCCGACGCCCCGCTCCGGCGGGATGACGTCGAGCAGCACCTGCCCGATGACGGCGTGCGCGGTGACGCCGTCGAACTCGGCCTCGGGGTCGAGCACGAGCCGGTGGGCGAGCGCGGGCACGGCGAGACTCTTGACATCGTCGGCGGTGACGAAGCCGCGCCCGTGCGCGACCGCCCAGGTCTTCGCCGCGCGCGTGAGGGCCCGGGCGCCGCGCACGCTGACGCCGACGCGCACCTGCGCGGCGGTGCGGGTGGCGTCGACGACGCGGGCGATGTAGTCGAGGATCATCGGGTCGACGTGGACGGCGCGGGCCGCATCCGCCAGTTCGACGAGGCCCTCCGGCGTGACGATGCGGTCGAGCACGGCCGGCACGGCCGACGTCGCATCGAGGATCTGCACCGTCGCGGCGAGGTCGGGGTAGCCCAGCGACGTCTTGAGCAGAAAGCGATCGAGCTGCGCCTCGGGCAGCGGGTAGGTGCCCGCCTGCTCGATCGGGTTCTGCGTCGCGATGACGAGGAACGGGCGGCCCGTCGACCGGGTGACGCCGTCGACCGTGACGTGGCCCTCCTCCATCGCCTCGAGCAGCGCGGATTGCGTCTTCGGGCTCGCCCGGTTGATCTCGTCGGCGAGCACGACGTTCGCGAACACCGGTCCGGCGTGGAACTGGAACTGCCCGCTGCGCTGGTCGTAGACGCTGATGCCGGTGATGTCGCCCGGCAGCAGATCGGGTGTGAACTGGATGCGGCTCGCGGTGCCGTCGATCGACTGCGACATCGCGCGCGCCAGGCTGGTCTTGCCCGTGCCCGGAAGGTCCTCGATGAGCAGGTGCCCCTCGCTCGCGAGGGCGGTGAACGCCAGCTCCACGACGTGGCGCTTGCCGAGCACCACCCGCTCGACGTTGTCGACGAGGGAGTGGAAGGTGCTCTGGAACCAGTCGATCTGCTCGGGCGTGATGGCCATCTCGGGTGCTTTCTGCTCGGGTCGTCGGATGCTCAGCCGCACGCGACGCGTTCGGTCCGGGAGTAGGGGGCGAAGCCGTCGGCCGTCGGCCAGGTCAGGGTCCAGCGCGCGGCGACACTCGCGATATCGGGCGAGTCCGGGGCAACGCGGCGACCGCGCGAGTTGTAGTACTGGACCCGCTCGAGGGATTGCGCCGGCAGATCCTGCGCGTCCAGATAGGTCGCGTCGTACCCGACCGACAGCGTGCCGTCGGTCGCGCACTGCAGCACCGGGGCCTGGGCGAACTTCATCTGATAGCCGGCCGAGCCGGCGGCGGCGGCGACCGCAGTGCCGGGGCTGCAGCGGCTGAGGTCGCCGGCGAGGCAGTACCGCACCGTCACCGCGGGCACGGCTCCCCACGCCGAGAGCTGCCCGGTCGCCGGGTCGGCGTCGCCGCCGTAGACGACCGCAAGACCGCTCGGAGCGGCCGGGCCGGTCGCCGTGCCCGAGTAGTCGGGCGGATCGCCCGGCGCCGCGCTGTCCGCGATCGCGTAGGTGTAACCGCCCGGCGCGGGGGCGGGGGTCGCGAGCACCGTGCCGATGAGGGCCGCCGCGACGCCGTAGCCGTTGCTGAAGCAGGCGTAGACGTCGTAGGCGGCATCCGCCGCCACCGCGATCGTCGGGGGCGCCTGGGTCACCGCGCCGCTCGTCGGAGCGCTCGTGCTGAGCGCGCCGGCCGCGTCGGCGCGGCACGGCTGCGCGGCGCCGGCCGACGCCGCCACATACTCGAGATCGCCCGGACGGTCCGACGGATGCGCCGTGCGGGCGCTGTCGGTGACGACGATCCGGCCGGGCTGCGGCACGGCGAGACTCGACGCCGACGGCGGCGTGAGCATCGGCGACCCGTAGACGTCGACCGAACC
>JAJXZZ010000005.1 GCA_021779795.1 Acidobacteriota bacterium
GTCGGTGGTCAGTGGCTAGCGGTCAGTGGCTAGTGGCTCATGTAGTGGCTAGTGGCTCATGTAGTGGCTAGTGGCTCATGTAGTGGCTAGTGGCTCATGTAGTGGCTAGTGGCTCATGTAGTGGCTAGTGGCTAGTAAGCAGTTTGTCACGCGTGACACACTGACCACTAGCCACTAGCCACTAGCCACTACATGAGCCACTAGTGGCCTGTAACAGCTGATTCAATAGTGATCCGATGGGTTGGGTCGTTGTAGGTCCATCGGATGGGCTTTGGATGTTCGTTGTATCGAAGAATGTAGCGACGGATCTTCCGGGCCAGGTCCGGGACCGACGTGAAGATCCCTCGCGCGAGCAGGTCACGCTCGATCTTGTTGAACCAGAGCTCGACTTGATTGAGCCACGACGAGTAGGTCGGGGTGAAGTGCAGGTGCACCCGCGGATGATCTGCCAGGAACGCGTCTACCGTCTTTGTCTTGTGGGCCGACAGGTTGTCCACAATGACATGAATCTCTTTCCGACGCGGCTGGGACGCGGCCACGTCGGTCAGGAACTCGACGAAGGCCTGACTGGTGTGCCGAGGTGCCGTCTGGCCCACGATTTCGCCGGTCCGCGTATTCAGCGCCGCGTACAACGAGAGCGTGCCGTGGCGGTAGTACTCAAACCCATGGCGTTCGGCGCGGCCCGGCGACAACGGCAGGACGGGGTCCAGCCGATCCAGCGCCTGAATCGCGGTCTTCTCATCCACCGAAAACACGACGGCGTGCTGCGGGGGATTGAGATACAGTCCCAACACGTCCGCCGCTTTCTGCTCGAATTCAGGGTCGTCCGACAGCATGTATCGTTCAAGCCGGTGAGGCTGCAACCCCGCGCGACGCCAGACACGCGCGACCAGCATGTGACTGACCTTCATCACCTGCGCGAGCTTGCGCGTGGTCCAGTGGGTACTTCCATCGGGCGGCGGCGTCTGGGTCTTCGCGAGGATCTTCGCCTCCAGCGCCGGCGTACGCACGCGAGCCGGCTGGCCCCGGTACCGCGCCTCGAGTCCGCCCAGGCGCGCGGTTTCGAAGCGCTGTTTCCAGCGCGCGACGTAGGCCGGCGGACAGCCCACGGCGGTCGTCACCGCGGCGTACGAGGCGCCGTCGGCCAGCATCAAAATAACGCGCGCCCGGCGCGCCGCTTCTGCCCGACCTTTGCGGCTGCGCACGCGCCGTTCGAGTTCGGTTCGTTCATCAGTGGTCACGCTGAGCGTCATATGGCGCCCAGTATAACACTATCGATTCAATGGTTACAGCCCACTAGCCACTGATCACGAATGCCAGCCGCGCGCCGCCGACCCTTCGACTCGCTGCGCTCGCTCAGGGCAAGCCGCCGACCCTTCGACTCGCTGCGCTCGCTCAGGGCAAGCCGCCGACAGCCGACAGCCGACAGCCGACAGCCGATCTTATGGTTCCATCCGAGCGCCGAACCCGTCTCCTCCGGCTGATCGCCGGCCGGGCCGCCATCGCCACGCTGCTGCTCGGCTCGGGCGTGTTGATCGAAGCGAACCAGCCCGGCACCCTGCCGGACCGGTCGTTCTACTCCCTCATCGGCCTCGCGTTCTTCCTCACGGCCCTGTGGGCGGCGGCGCTGCCGAAGGCCGACCGGTGGCCCTGGCAGGCGGACATTCAGCTCGCCATCGACGCGACCGTCGTGTCGGCGTTCATCGTCGTGACCGGCGGCATCGCCAGCTACTTCTCCCTGCTCTACGTCCTGCCGATCATCGCCGCCGCCTCGCTGATGCGGCGCCGCGGCGCGCTGCTGCTGGCGACGCTGTCCTCGCTGCTCTACGGCGGCCTGGTCCTGGTCCAATACGAGGGCGGGTTCGCCGGGGCCAGCGACTGGATCCTGCAGCCGTCGGCGCTGCCGGTGCCGCGGGTGGCGGTCTACCAGGTCGTGATGAACGTCCTGGCGTTCCTGGCCGTCGGCCTGCTCGCCGGGTCGCTGGCCGAGCGGCTGCGCCGCGCGGGCGCCAGCCTGGAGTCGGCCTCGACCGAAATCGCCAACCTGCAGGCGTACAGCAACGACGTGATCGAGAGCCTGACGAGCGGCCTCGTCACCACCGACACCGCCGGCCGGATCCTCAGCTTCAACCACGCCGCCGAGGCCATCACCGGCCGCCAGGCCGCCGCCGTGATCGGCCAGCCGGCGGGCGATGTGCTCGGGCTGTCCGAGGGGCTGCGACAGGTGCTGGCGCACGATCTCGCGGGCACCCCCAGCCGGCGCGAGGACTACCTGTACCGCGCGGCCGACGGGCGGACCGTGGAAATCGGCATGGCCGTGGCCCACCTGCTGACGCCGGGAGGGAAGAAGGGGTTCCTGCTGACCTTCCAGGACATCACCGACATGAAGCGCCTCGAACGCGAGGCGCGCATGCGGCAGCGGCTGGCCGCCGTGGGCGAGATGGCCGCCGGGATCGCGCACGAGATCCGCAACCCGCTGGCGTCGATGTCCGGCTCGCTCCAGGTGCTGCGCGAGGAACTGGCGCTCAACCAGGACCAGGCGCAGTTGATGGACATCGTCCTGCGCGAGTCGCAGCGGCTGAACGACACGATCCGGAACTTCCTCAACTACGCCCGCCCGCAGCAGCCCTCCATCGCCCGGATCGACCTGGCTCGCGTGGTGTCCGACACCGCCCGCCTGCTCAGGCACAGCGCCGAGGCGCACGAGGGGCAGGTGATCGAGGCCGACGTGCCCGGGGAGCCCGTGTGGTTCGAGGCCGACGAGAACCAGATGCGGCAGATCCTGTGGAACCTGGCCACCAACGGGCTGCGCGCCATGCCGTCGGGCGGCCGCCTGCGCTTGTCGGTGGCCGCGGACGGGCAGCCGGGCGCGGCGGACCCCGGCCGCCCCGCCCGGCCCGGCGCCGTGCTCGAGGTGCAGGACGAAGGGGTCGGCATCCCGGCCGAGGAGATCGACGCCGTCTTCCAGCCCTTCCACGGCAGCTTCGCCCGCGGCAGCGGCCTGGGGCTGGCGATCGTGCACCGGATTGTCAGCGACTACAGCGGGACGATTGAAGTGACATCGGACGTCGGACGGGGGACCCTGGTCCGCGTGCGATTGGGGGTCGCGGGCTCTGGTTTGTAGTGGTCAGTGGCTAGTGGCTGGTGGCTAGTCAGTTACGACTGCCACGGTGACAGGGTAGGAGGCGCCATGACGACAGTCAGGACCTACCGTGACCTCATCGCTTGGCAGCGGGCGATGGATCTCGCCTGCGACGTATACCACTTGACAGCCGGCCTTCCTCGGGACGAGATGTACGGATTGACGCGGCAGATCCGGGAAGCAGCCGTGTCCATCGTGTCCAACATCGCCGAGGGACAGGCACGCGGCACGCGTGAGTTCAGGCACTTCCTGAATATCGCCCTGGGGTCCTTGCAGGAGCTCGAAACGCAGATCACGCTTGCTCAGAGGCTTGGACTGACGCCCAAAGCCGGGATTGATGACGTGCTCGAAACCGGGGCCGAAGTCGGGCGGCTGATGCGGGGGCTCTCGGCGTCCTTGGGACCGCCGCGAGCGTGACGTCCGAAGACTGATCACTAGCCACTAGCCACTACTTACCACCATGACCTCGAGCGTAAGTGAGCCGACCGTGCCTCCAAAGCTCTTGCTCGTAGACGATGAACCCTCGATCCGCCAGCTGCTGTCGTACCGGCTGAAGCGCGAGGGGTTCGACGTCGTGCTGGCCGAGAACGGCCGCGAGGCCGTCAAGCGGCTCGAGGCGGGCGGCATCGACCTGCTCGTCTCGGACATCCGGATGCCCGACATGAGCGGCATCGAGGTGCTGCGCGCGGCGCGCCAGCTCGATCCCGACATCCTCGGCATCATGATCACCGCCTACGCCTCGAAGGAGACGTCCGTCGAGGCGCTGCGGCTCGGGGCGTCGAACTACGTCGAGAAGGGCGGCCCCGAGTTCCCGGCGGCCGTCGTCGAAGTGGTGAAGAACGCGCTCGAGCAGCGCCGTCTCCGCCAGGATCGGCGCCAGCTCCAGCAGGAGAACCTCCTGCTCAAGCGGACGCTCGGCACCGCGCACCAGTTCTCGAACATCGTCGGCCGCAGCCCCGAGATGGCCGAGGTCTTCCGCCTCGTCGAGACCGTCGCCCCGACGACGAGCACGATCCTCGTGACGGGGGAGTCGGGCACCGGCAAGGAGATGGTAGCCCGCGCCATCCACTTCAACTCGCCGCGGCGCGACCGCCCGTTCGTCGCCCTCAACTGCGGCGCGCTGACCGAGACGCTGCTCGAGTCGGAGCTGTTCGGCCACATGCGGGGGGCGTTCACCGGGGCGGCGGCGACCAAGAAGGGGCTGATCGAGATCGCCGACCGCGGCACCGTCTTCCTCGACGAGATCGGCGAGATGACGCCGATGATGCAGGTGAAGCTCCTGCGCGTGCTGCAGGAGCGGAAGTTCCGGCGCGTCGGCGGCCTCGACGAGATCGAGGCCGACATCCGGATCATCGCGGCGACCAACCAGGACCTGTCGAAGGCGGTGGCTGAGAACCGGTTCCGCGAGGATCTCTTCTACCGGGTCAACGTCATCAACGTGCACCTGCCGCCGCTGCGCGAGCGGCGCGAGGACGTGCCGCTGCTGGCCGACCACTTCCTGCGGCGCTACGCGCAGCAGATGGGGAAGCCGGTGACCGGCATCTCGGGCGAGGCGATGGCGCTGCTCGAGGCCTACCGCTGGCCGGGCAACATCCGCGAACTCGAGAACGTCGTCGAGCGGGCCGTGGCGCTCGAGCGGACGCCCGTCGTCCTGCCCGACAGCCTGCCGCCGGTGGTTCGCGGGGGTGCGCCGAAGACCGAGGCGGCCATCGACCTGCCCGAGTCGGGGTTCCAGCTCGAGGCGCACGTCGAGTCGATCGAGCGCGCCTACCTGGCCGAGGCCCTGCGCCGGGCCGGTGGCGTGCAGTCGCGCGCGGCCGAGATCCTCGGGATGACCTTCCGCTCGTTCCGCTATTACGCGAAGAAGTACGACATCACGTAGGGTGGGCTTGCGCACAGCGCTGGGGCCAGTGATCAGTGTGCCACGCGTGATCGACTGCCCACTAGCCACCAGCCACTAGCCACTCTTCCGATCCGCTGCTCTCTGACAATCCTCGTCAGCTCCCGCTGACGTTCTTTGTCACTCCGCCCGCCTCGCGGCGGCCTGCCACCGCTTGCGGTTTCGCGAATTACGCAGAAAACGGCCTGATTTCGTCGAAACGCACGCGGAACGCCTCCTGGCACACGAGTTGCTGTTGTGTCGGCCAGCACATGTCAGAGGCGCTGGCCGGATGCGGCACGGGGGCGCCACAACAATGTCGCCGGCCGTGCCGGCCGCCGCAACCAAGAGGAGTTGGCCATGAGGAATCGGAAGAACGCGGGCTTCACGCTCATCGAACTGCTGATCGTCGTCGCGATCATCGGCATCATCGCCGCCATCGCGATCCCGGGCCTCATGCGCGCCCGGATGGCGGGCAACGAGGCGTCGGCCATCGGGTCGCTGCGCGCCATCAACAGCGGGCAGGCCACCTACGCGTCGTCGGCGGCACAGGGGGGGTACGCGACGAGCCTTACGATTCTGGGCACCCCCTGCAGCGGTTCAGGTGCCGGGTTTGTTTCGCCGGACCTGGCCACGGCGGTGGGCGGCGTCAAGAGCGGCTACACGGTGACGGTCGCTGCGGGTGTCGGTGCGGTGGCCGGTCCCAACGATTGCAACGGCACTGCTTCACAGACGACCTACGGCGCGACGGCCATTCCCGTGAATGTTGGTAGCACCGGCGGTCGATCCTTCGCGACGAATCAGGCGGGCACGATTTACGCGCTGGCTGGCAACACTGCGCCCGCGGACAGCGCGACCGGCTTTACTACCGGAACCGCGATCCAGTAGAGACGCTTCGACCACGGCAGGGTTGGAAACGGCGATGCCCGGCCGGCAACGGCCGGGCATCGCCGTTTCCGAAGCGCAGCGATCCCTTCGAAGGCGACATTCCCATGTCGAACCCTGACGTCAACACAGGTACTCGCCCCCCAGGCGCTTCACGACTCCGTGGACGAAGCGTCGGAACACCGAGCGCGCTCGATGCTGCGGGTTCTGCTCGAGGGTGAGCCAGGCTGCCGGTCAGGATCGACACAGTTCGTCAACTGCCATCGGGCGGGCTGACATTTCTCGTCAGGCTCGCCTACGGTGCCAACGTTGGCAAGATAGACGAGTGTCGACCAAGCTGTCGTGTTTTCAACTGGTTAGGTGGCTGGCCTGACGGTGCACAAGAGGCGGCATCGTTCTTGGTTACAATTTGTGAGAGCGTCAAGTAGCGCAGGTGCGTCTCGCCTGCAGACCGGCACGTATGACACTCCGAGCCCGAAGGGGCTTTACACTCATCGAACTGCTGGTCGTCGTTGCGATTATCGGCATCATTGCCGCCATCGCGATGCCCGGCCTCCTGCGTGCACGCGCTGCCGCGAACGAGACCTCGGCGGTCGGGTCGCTCCGGGTCATTCACACCGCGCAGCAGACCTTTTGGAGCACCTGCGGAACGGGCAACTACTCGCCATCCCTGCAAAACCTGGGCGTGGCCGTCGCCGGCGTGCACGGTTTCCTGGACGCCGACCTCGCGGGGCCCGCGCCAATAGTCAAGAGCGGCTACGAGTTCGACATGGGTTCGGCGAACCCGGCGGCGGGAACCAGCTGCAACGGCGGCTCGGTGGCGAGCACGTACCACGCGACGGCAGACCCGCTGCCGGGTCGCGGTGGTCGATTCTTTGGCGGTAACACCGGCGGTGCGATCTTCCAATCCACCCAGACGCTCTTCGGCACGATGCCCGACATCGGCCCGGCTCCCGCGCCAGCCACTCCTATTCAGCAATGACGCCGGAGGCGGACACTCACTTCCGCTCGCTGAGTGCCCAGGTCTGCGGGCGGTCCGCGTTCCACGAGGCGGCCTGCCGTCGACATCGCGGCTCGGCTCGTGTACTGTGCCGCCATTCTGTCCAGTCTCCGGACCGGTGATTGGCCTATGGAGTCAGTGTCAAGCTCAGGGCATCGCGAGCGGGCCCAGAACCCACTTCTGCGCACGTCGCGGAGGTGTATGCGATGGCGTGGCCTGTGGGCCTGGCTGGCGGTGGCGGTCTCGACCGTTCCTGTGGCAGGTGTCTTTTCGTATCGCCAGGTCTTCTACCTTCGCGACCTCAGCCTGACGTTCTGGGAGCGCCACCTGTGGCTCCGCCGAAGCCTGTGGTCTGGTGTCTGGCCCCTGTGGGATCCCTACATCGGTGCTGGTCAGTCGGCCGTGGCCGACGCCCTGCACCAGATGTTTTTCCTGCCGGCCCTGGTGTTGCGGATGGCCGGCACCGAGGTCGTTGGATTCAACCTGTGGGTGGCGGCGCCATTTCCTCTGGCGGCGCTCGGAGCCTACTTCTTCCTGTCCCGGCGGTTCTCGCGCCAGGCCGCCGCGCTGGGGGCGATCGCCTTTGCGGTGAGTGGGCCGGTTGTTTCGACCGGCAACATGCCCAACCTCTCGTGGTCGGTCGCTGCGATGCCCTGGGTTCTTTGGGCCGCGGACCGGGCCATCAGGTGCCGGCGGCCTGCTGATTTCGCCCTTCTCTCGGCCGTGTTCGCGCTGCAGGCGCTGGCGGGTGAGCCCGTGACCCTGGCGGCGACCGGCGCGACGGCCGTTGCCTATGCTCTGTGGATCGGTGGCGAAGTCGCCGACCGGCCCGGCACGTGGCTTCGGGGCTCTGGTACGGTGGCGCTGGCGCTGGCGCTCGGCATGGCCGGTGCGGCCATCCAGTTGTTGCCTCTCACCCACGCGGTCGCCGATTCGTGGCGGCCCTACGGCACGAGCAAGGACCTCTGGGCGCTTCACCCGCTGGCGGTTGCCGAGATGTTCACGCCGCGCCTGTTCGGGAGTAGTTTCGATGGCATCGAACGCTCAGCGTTTCCCTGGATGGAGGCGCTCAATAGCGGACGGGAACCGCTCTTCTACTCCATCTATTTCGGAACGGCCCTGGCGGCAGTGGCGCTGTTCGGGGCGATTGCCGGGTGGCGTCGGCCATGGTCTGGTTTCTGGTCGGTCGTCGGTGCCGCGGCTCTTCTCGGCGCGCTGGGGCCGCACACGCCGTTCTACCCGTTCCTGTGCGCTCATCTCCCGGTCATCTCCTCGTTCAGGTTCCCGGTCAAGTATCTCGTGGTCGTGGCGCTGGCAGTCGCCGCGCTGGCGGCCGCGGGATGGGATGCCCTGGCCCCGTCCGACCGGGAGACGGCAGAGCCACGAACACGCCTGATGGCAAGGACCCTGGGCGCGACGCTCCCGTTGTCGGTGGCAGTGGTCGGCGGTGCCTTGTTGGCCCTGTGCCTCCGCTACGCCGACGCTGCCAGCGCGATGTTCTCCAAGCTGGCTTCCCACGAAGGCGTGAAGGACCCGACCGCTGCGGCGGCATATCTGGTGAGGACGATACCCTGGACGACGAGCCCTGTGGTATTGCTGGCCCTGGCAGGAGCGTTCCTGCTGATACTGGGATCAGCTCGCCGCAACCAGGCAGGTCTTGCGAGGGCGGCGCTCTATGCGCTGGTGATCGCTGAACTGTTGATGGCGGCGTTGGGCTTGAACCCGACATTCGATGCCAGGTACTTTCAACGGCCGCGATGGATCGAGGCCACGCGCGGCGACCAGCAGGCCCGCTTCTACTTCGGAGGCAGACTGGCCGTGAAGGGGCTAGGCGACGATCCGGACAGTCCCCACGAGTTCCAGGCGCCGCTGGAATTGTCGCCGTTGGGAGCTCAGGCCTTGGCCGGCGCGCAGGAGTTGTCCTTTCCAGCCGTGTGGCACGCACGAGAGATGTTGTCCTACGATCTTCCCGTGCTCTGGCCGAGAGAGTTCAGAACGGCCGGGATGCGATTTCAAAAGGCCGGACGCCAGGCCCGGGACACATTTCTGTGGCGCACGGGTGTCCGCTATCGCATCTTGCCCGCATCCGTCGGCGGTGCCCGGCCCAGCGTTCCGCTCGAATTCTTCCAGGAGACGCGCCTCTTCGATTGGGGACCGGCATATCCGCGCGTGTCGATCGTCCCCGATGCCGTCGTCGTGCCAAGCGTGAGCCGGCAAATCGACTTATTGTTCGACTCCGGCTTCGACCAGGCGCGGAGCGTGGCGTTGATATCCCCCGAGCCGTCAGCCTGGGGCAGGACAGGTCGCGCCGCAGGGGCGTCAGCGCGGATCGAAAAGGAAGGCGCCAACGAGGTCGTGGTCAGGGCTTCCGTCCCGCCCCATGGCGGCTACCTCCTCTTGCTCGATTCGTACTCGCCCGACTGGCGAGTGACGGTGGATGGCGGCCAGGCGACACTGCTTCGTGCGGACGCCTTGTTTCGAGCGGTGCGATTGGTACCGGGTGCGCATACGGTGGTGTTTGCGTACCGCCCGGCGTCATTCTATTGGGGAGCAGCCATTTCGGCCCTGGCGGCACTCATGATGATCGCGATCTGGGGGATTCCTCCGAGGCGCGTGTGTCGGAAGGATGACCCAGCGGCCTGACGATCGCCATATTCGTGGCAGACTGGCCGCTGACAACTGGCCACCGGCCACTACAGGCTCCCGGTCCGCCCGCTGCCCGCCGAACCGCAACCCGTCCTCGGACCGTGATCCGCCAGCGGCCCGCCATCGCTCTACGAGCTGCGGCGGGCAGGCTGACGGCAGGGCTGCCTTCGACTTCGCTCAGGCCAGGAAAGCCCAGCCCTCCGGCTGGCGCTTGAACCACCAGCCACTGACCACTGGCCACTAGCCACTGACAACCAAGTCCCTTTCCCCCGTATAATGGGCACCGGAGCTTTGTTGCCGATGTCACCTGTTGCTCGTCGCCTGGTCTGGGCGCTGGCGCTCTTCGGTCTTGCCGTGTCGCTCACCTCGCTCTACGTCCACTACAAGCTGCTGGCCGACCCCGGCTACTCGAGCTTCTGCGACGTCAGCTCGACGGTCAGCTGCCAGTCCGCCTACCTGAGCCGCTACGGCAGCGTGCACGGCATCCCCGTCGCCCTGTTCGGCGCGATCTGGTTCGTCTTCGTGCTCGTCCTCGCGTTCCTGGACCTGGCGGCCCCCGACTCGGTCAGGAAATCGGTCCCGCTGTACCTGTTCGCCTTCTCGACGGTCGGCCTGGCCGTCGTGCTCTACATGGCCTACGCGGCCTTCTTCGTGCTCAAGTCGGTGTGCGTGCTGTGCCTGGCCACGTACATCGCGGTGATTGGGCTGTTCATCGTGTCGGGCCTTACGCGGTCGATGCCTCCCATGACGACACTGCCACGGCGCTTCTTCGACGACGTTCGCACGCTCGTCCGCCACCCGCTCGTGCTGGGCGTGGCGCTCGCCTGCCTGGCCGGGGCCGCCTCGGCCGTGGCCTTCTTCCCGAGCGAGGCGTCGCTCAAGGCCGCCGCCGCCAGGCAGTCGGCCCAGCAGGCCGCCCGCCCGGCGACCGACAGCGAGCGAAGCGAGTTCGTCCGCTACTGGGAGTCGCTGCCCCGGGTGACGGTGCCCGTGCCCTCGGACGGCGCCAAGGTGGTCATCGTCAAGTTCAGCGACTACCAGTGCCCGGCCTGCAGCCGGTCGTTCTTCGACGACCGCCCGATCCTCTCGAAGTACGAGTCGCTCTACCCGGGCGCCGTGAGGTTCGTGACCAAGGACTTCCCGCTGCAGCCCGAGTGCAACCCGAGCATCCTGCGCCCGTTCCACTCCGCGTCGTGCGACGCCGCGGTGGCCGTCCGCCTCGCCAGGCAGCACGGCAAGGGCGAGGCGCTCGAGGAGTACTTCTACGGGCACCAGGAGACGATGAGCCCGACGACCGTGCGCGAGGCGGCGCGGACGATCGGCGGCGTGCAGGACTTCGACCTGGGCTACGCCCGCGCGCTCGCGGGGATCAAGGCCGACGTCGGCCTGGCGCAATTGCTCGGCGTCCGCTCGACGCCGACGTTCTTCATCAACGGCGTGAAGCTCGAGGGGCCGACGGCGCAGACGTTCGACCTCGCCATCGCCTACGAGCTGAAAAAGGCCGGGGTCATCAAGTAGCCGCGAACCGTGCACGCGATTCACACCGAGGACCTGACCAAGGACTACGCGCTCGGGTTCTGGCGCAAGCGGCCTTACCGCGCGCTCGACCGCCTCACGCTCGACGTCGAGGGCGGCGAGGTCTTCGGCCTGCTCGGCCCCAACGGCGCCGGCAAGACGACGACGCTGAAGCTGCTGTTGCAGCTGGTGTTCCCCACGTCCGGCCGCGCCGAGATCCTGGGCCGGCCGACCGGTGACGTCGCCGTCCGGCGCCGCATCGGCTACCTGCCCGAGAATCCCTACTTCTACGACCACCTGACCGCCGTCGAGCTGCTCGACTACTTCGGCCGGCTGCTCGGCCTGTCGTCGGCCGACCGCGCGGCCCGCATCCCGCGCCTGCTCGACCAGGTTGGCCTCGGCGCCGAGCGCCGCCTCCCGCTGCGCCGCTATTCGAAGGGGATGCTGCAGCGCGTCGGCCTCGCCCAGGCGCTCGTCAACGAACCCGAGGTGGTCTTCCTCGACGAGCCGATGTCGGGCCTCGACCCGATCGGCCGCCGCATGGTCCGCGAACTGATCCTCGGCCTGCGCGACCGCGGGACGACGGTGTTCTTCAGCTCGCACATCCTGTCGGACGCCGAAGCGGCGTGCAGCCGCGTCGCGATCCTCGCCGGCGGGCGGCTGGTGTCGTCCGGCCGGCTCGCCGACCTGCTGGCCTTCGGCATCAAGGGCTGGGAAGTCGTGGTCGAGGGCGTGAGCCGCGAGGTGGCCGACAAGCTGCGCGCCGGCGCGGCGAGCCTCACGCCGATTGCCGAGGGGCGCTACACGGTGGAGCTGCCGCCGTCCGCCCGCCCCGACCAGGTGATGGCCGAGTTCTCGTCCGCGGGCGCGTCGGTCGTGTCGATCAACCCGGTGCGCGACACGCTCGAGGACTTCTTCATGCGCCAGGTCGCCGAGCACGGCCATGCGCGCGAGGTGCGGCTGTGACGGCCGGAAGGATTGGCGCCGTCGCGGTCAGCGTGTTCCGCGAGTCGGTTCGCGACCGCGTCTTCTACAACCTGCTGCTGTTCGCCGTCGTCCTGGTGGGCGCCTCGGTGCTGGTGGGCCAGATGACGGCCGGCCAGGACATCAAGATCATCAAGGACCTCGGCCTGGCGGCCACGTCGCTGTTCGGCCTGTTCGTCGCCGTCTTCATCGGCGTTGGCCTGGTGTGGAAGGAACTCGAGCGCCGCAGCGTCTACAGCCTGCTGGCCAAGCCGCTGCGCCGCACCGAGCTGGTGCTCGGCAAGTACCTCGGCCTCGCCCTCACGCTGGCCGTGAACGTCGCGGTGATGGCCGCGGTGCTCTACCTCGTGCTGGCGTGGATGTGGTGGACCTCGCCCGAGAACCTCCGCGCCGCCTGGGAGGCGCCGGCGCTCGACCCGGCGCTGCTCGTGGCGTTCCTCCTGATTTACTTCCAGCTGCTGCTGGTGACGGCCGTCGCGCTGTTCTTCTCGACTTTCTCGAGCCCGATGCTGTCGGCGGCGCTGACCTTCGGCCTGTACGTCATCGGCCATTTCAACGCCGACCTGAAGCACTTCGAGTCGATCGTCGAGTCGAAGCCGATCGTCTGGATGCTGCGCGGCCTCTACTACCTGCTGCCCAACCTGGCGCCGTTCGACGTGGCCGGCGAGGTCGTGCACGGCCAGGCCGTGGCCGGCGGCTACGTGCTGATGACGATCGGCTACGCGTCCGTCTACATCGCGTTCCTGCTGGCGGCCGGCGCCCACATCTTCGCGAGGCGGGACTTCAAGTGACGAGGAGCCGGGCGTCGGGTTCGCTGGCCTTCGGCGCCGCGCTCGTGGCGCTCGTCGCCTGCTTCGTCTCGCTCGAGGTCTGGCGCGACCGGGTCTACGGCGAGCCGAAGCCGGGCGACGCCGTGCTCTACGTCCGATCGGGCGCGGCCGTGCGGCGGATGTCGCTCTCGTTCGCGCCGTTCGTCTCGGACATCTACTGGGTGCGCGCCGTGCAGTACTACGGCGCCACCAAGCTCTCGAACTCGCCGGCCAAGAGCTACGACCTGCTCTACCCCCTGCTCGACATCACGACGTCGGTCGATCCGCGGTTCAACATCGCCTACCGGTTCGGGGCGATCTTCCTGGCCGAGGGCTACCCGGGAGGCGCGGGCCGCCCCGACCTCGCCGTGAAGCTGCTGCAGAAGGGTTTCCGCGCGAACCCGGGCAAGTGGCAGTACCTCCAGGACACGGGGTTCGTCTACTACTGGTGGCTCGGCGACTACAAGAAGGCGGCCTACTGGTTCGATAGAGCCGCCGCCGTCGAGGGCGCCCCGTGGTGGCTGAAGTCGCTGGCCGCGGTCACGCTGGCCCAGGGCGGCGATCGGCGCAGCTCGCGCGCGCTCTGGGAGTCGCTCCGCGAGACGGCCGACAACGCGTGGCTCCGGAACAACGCCGCGTTCCGCCTGCAGCAGCTCGACGCGCTCGACGCGATCGACCAATTGACGGCGGCGGTGAAGACCTACGAGGCGCGGACGGGCGCGCGCCCGGCGTCGTGGGCGGCGCTGGTGCGCGCGCGCCTGCTGCGCGGCGTGCCGCTCGATCCGACCGGCACTCCGTTCACGCTCGATCCGGCAACCGGCGCCGTGGGCCTCGCGCCCGAGTCGCGCCTCAACCCGCTGCCCACCGGGCAGCAGGCCGGCCCGCCGGCCTTTCCGCCGGCGCCGGCGCGCTGAGAGAGCCCGATGGCCTACCTGGTTGCCGCGGTGTTCGGCCTCGTGATCGGCAGCTTCCTCAACGTCTGCATCTACCGCCTGCCGCTCGACCAGTCGATCGCCTGGCCGGCGTCGCGCTGCACGTCGTGCGGGCGCGAGCTGAGCTGGTACGAGAACATCCCGGTGCTGAGCTACGCCGCCCTCGGCGGACGCTGCCGCACCTGCCGCGCGCACATCAGCCTGATGTACCCGGTGATCGAGGTGCTCACCGGAGCGCTGTTCGTCGTCACCTACGCGGTGTTCGGCTGGTCGTGGCTGCTGCCCATCCGCCTGGCGTTCGGCTGCGCGATGATCGTGCTGTTCGTCATCGACCTGCAGCACCAGATCCTGCCCGACGAGATCACCCTCGGCGGCATCGTCGTCGGGCTGGCCGCGAGCTTCGTCGCCGCCCCCGGATGGCGCGACGCGTTCATCGGGGCGGCCGCTGGCGGCGGGATCCTCTGGCTGGTCGCGTGGGGCTACGAGCGGCTGCGGCACCAGGAGGGGCTGGGCTTCGGCGACGTGAAGATGCTGGCGATGATCGGCGCGTTCCTCGGCTGGAAGCTGATGCTGCTGACGCTGGCGTCGGCCTCGGTGCTCGGATCGCTGACGGCCGGCGTGCTGATGGTCGGCGGCCGCGCGGGCATGCAGTCGAAGCTGCCGCTCGGCACGTTCCTCGCCGTCGCGGCCGTCTTCGCCAGCCTGTTCGGGGCGCCGGTGGTGGAGTGGTATCTGGCGTTCTACAAGTAGCGGCCCATGTCGCATTCCGCCTACACGCTCGTCGGCCTCACCGCCATCGTCGCCGCGCTGGTCGCGGTCGTCGTCTTCTCGCTGCTGCGCTTCTTCGCGGCCGCGCGCAACATGAAGGGCGCGCTGCGCGAGGACCGCACCGGGCAGAGCTTCGTGGCCGCCGCCCTCGAGGATTCGCTCCGCCGCCTGCGCGAGCAGGAGCGGCTGATGTCGGCCCGCGCCGAGACGTCCGAGCGGCTGAACAGCCAGATCATCTCGAGCCTGGCCTCGGGCCTTCTTGTCGTCGGCCTCGACGGCGAGGTGCGGACGCTCAACCCCGCCGGCCGCCGCATGCTCGGACGCCCGGCCGTCGAGCCGGGCACGCGGCTGCGGGCGCTGCTCGCCGACGCGGCGCCGCTGGCCGACGTCATCGAGGAGTGCCTGTCGAGCGCGCAGCCGATCCTGCGCCGCGAGGTTCCGCTCGAGCACCCCGACGGCGACCGGGTCTACCTGGGCGTCACCGTCTCGCCGCTGTTCGACGCGCAGGGGGCGCTCCAGGGCGCCATCAGCCTGTTCACCGACCTGACGGCCGTCGTGGCGCTCGAAGACCAGCTGAGGCTGAAAGACAGCCTGGCCCGGCTCGGCGAGCTGACGGCAGGCCTCGCGCACGAGTTCAGGAACGGCCTGGCGACGATCCACGGCTACGCGCGGCTCATCGACCCGCAGCAGCTGCCCCCGACCTACGTCCCCTACGTGCAGGCGATCCGCGACGAGACCGACACGCTCGGCCGCGTGGTCGGCAACTTCCTCAACTTCGCCCGGCCCGAGCAGCCGGCGATGGCGCCGGTGGACGTCGGGAGCCTGGTGGCGAGGACCGTGGAGGAGATGCGCCAGGAAGTGACGGCACGGGGCGGCTCCATCGAGATCGCCGGCGAGTTTGCCGCCGTCGCGGGCGACGAGGTGCTGCTCAGGCAGGCGCTCGTCAACCTCGTGCGAAATGCCGCGGAGGCGTGCGCCGAGGCGCGCGTGGACGCGCGGATCCAGATCGAGGGCCACGTGGACCGCGCGGACAAGACCCTTCGGCTGATCGTGACCGACAACGGGCCGGGCGTGCCCCCGAACCTGCGCGAGAAGGTTTTCCAGCCGTTCTTCACCACCAGGGGCGACGGCACCGGGCTGGGCCTGGCGCTCGTGCTGAAGATCGTCGTCATCCACAACGGCCGCATCACGGTCTCGTCCGCCGACCGCGGTGGCGCCGCCTTCCAGGTCGTCCTGCCCTTGCTCCCCGCCGACTGAAATTTCCGCCAGCCGTCGGCACGCCGCTCCTTGCCACTGTTGCCACCTGGGGCGAGGGGCGCCGCGCCCGAGGCCCGGGATTGCGCCCGTTTCGGTCGGATAACGCCTGCTCGGGCCGCCGCTGTGCGCGGCCCGCCGATTGCACACGATCCCGGCATGAGCGCGGTTCGAGGCAGCCGCGGCCGGCGCGGGTTCACGTTGCTCGAGGTGGTGGTCGCCATCGGCCTGTTTGCCGGGGGGTGCCTCGCGCTGGCGCAACTGCTGGCGGTCGCGGCCCGGGCGGCGCGGCTGTCGCACGCCACGACCACGGCCGGCGCGGCGGCGGCCGACAGGCTGGAGCGCTTGCGGTCGATGGCGTGGGGAGTCGGCGCGGACGGCGCGCCGGTTGACGAGGTGGGCCTGTCGCCGCCGGGCACCTTGACGGACGACACGCCGGGGTTCGTGGATTACCTGGACGACGATGGCGCCGTGGTCGGCGCCGGGCCGTCGCCGCCGTTCGAGGCGATGTTCGTTCGTCGCTGGGCTGTCACGGACGCCAGCGGGGAAGGGCTGCCGGACACGCTGCGCCTGCAGGTGGTGGTGCTGCGCCGCGTGAACGGGCCCACGGCAGGTGCGGACGGGTCATCGTCATGGACCGAAACCGTCAGGGTGGTGGGCGCGCGCGCCCGCCGGCCGAGTTGACCGCGCGCGGCGGCTTCTCGCTGGCCGAACTGCTGGTGGCAATGGCGGCCGCGCTGCTGCTCGTCGCGAGCCTGCTCGCGGTGGCCGGGTCGGGGCAGGTCGCGATGCGGGCGCAGGCGGCGACGATCGACCTCGACCAGCGCCTGCGCGCCGTGTCCGAGGCGGTGTCGGCCGACCTCGCGTCGGCGGGCAGCGGCCCGATGACCGGCGTGTGCGGGCGGGCGCTCGGCGTCGTGGCGCCCGCCATCCTGCCGTTCTGCCTCGGGCCGCGGGGCGACCCGCCGGGAACGGCGAGAGCCGACGCCGTGACGATCGTGACGGCGCTGCCGCACGCGGCCGCCGTCGGCCTGGCGGCGTCGTTCGTGCCGTCGGTGGGCCTCGCGCAGGTGGCGATGTCGCCGGGGTGCCCGGTGGCGGATGCGTCCTGCGGCGTGCGCCTCGGGGACGTGGTCATGCTGCTCGACGGCGGCGGGCAGGCCGACCTGTTCGACGTGGCGCTGGTAACCGGTGCGGACATCCAGTTGACGCCGCGCGGCGCCACGTCGGGCAGGACGTTCGGCCCGGGCGCCTGGCTGGTCCCGGTCAGCGTGGCCAGCTACTATTACGCGGCCGAGACGACGATCGACGACGCCCAGTTGATCGCGGGCAACGGCGGCACGTCCGAACTCCCGTTCGTGGACCACGTGACGGGCGTCGAGGTCCGGCTGTTCGGCGATCCTCGGCCGCCGGCGCTTGGTTCGCCGGGCGTGCCGCCCGGCCGCGCCACCTATGGGCCGACGCCGCCGCCGCCCGGCGTGGACGACCCGCGCGACGCCTGGCCGGCGGGCGAGAATTGCGCGTTCCTCGTGCAGGACGGCGTTCAGCGAAGTCGGCTCGCGACGCTCGGCGGCGGGGCGGGGCTGGTGGCCCTGTCGCCCGAACTGCTGACCGACGGCCCCTGGTGCCCGGATGCCGATGCGCCGAACCGGGTGGACGCCGACCTGTTTCGTGTTCGGGAGGTGCGGGTGACGGTCAGGATCGAGGCGGCTTCGCCGGCCGTCCGGGGAACCGACAGCCGGCTCTTCTCGCACCCCGGCGTGGCCCGCAACCCGCTCGCCTGGGTGCCCGATCGGCAGGTGACCGTCGATGTGGTGCCGCGAGCGCTTCAAGTCGGGCGCTGACGCCGAGGCGGGCAGCGCGCTCGTGGCGGTGCTGCTGGGCGCGGCCTTCCTGTCCGCGCTGGCGGCCTCGGCCATCCTGCTGTCCACGTCGGACACGCTGGGGGCCGCGCGGCAGCGCGACGCGAGAGTCGCGCTCTACGCCGCCGAGGCGGCCCTCGAGCAGGCCGCGGCCGAGCTGGTGCGAGCGGCCGACTGGAACGCCGTGCTGTCGGGGGCGGCCGTCTCACCCCGCGCCGGCGGCCTCCCGTCCGATTCGCGCATCCCGTTCGCCGACGGCGAGATGACGGCCGCGCAGGTGGCCAACCTGGCCACGTGCGCGATGACGACGGCGTGCACGGCCGAAGCCAGCGCGGCGGTGACCGACGACCGGCCCTGGGGCGCGAACAACCCGTGGTGGCGGCCCTACTTCTTCGGCGCGGTTGACGAGGCGACGCCGGCCCAGGCGGCCACCTACGTCGTCGTCCTCGTGGGCGACGACCCGTCCGAGAACGACGGCGACCCGTCGCGCGACGGCGTGGCCCCGGGCAACCCCGGCGCGGACGTGCTCCTGCTGCGGGCCGAGGCCTTCGGTCCGGGAGCGACGAGGCGCGCCGTCGAGGCGGTCGTCGCGCGGGTGGGGGCGGCGGGCGCGGCGCTGCCACGCGTGATCTCGTGGCGCGCCGTGCGCTGACTGCAGCGGCGCGGCCAAGCGGCCGATACGTCCAGTGCGGACGTGTGCCCAAGATGCCTCTCCCGGTCAGCCGCTCGCCGATTCTCGTCGTCGAAGACCGCGACTCGCTGCGCACCATGCTGGCGCGCACCCTCGAATCGCACGGCCATGCCGTCGCCGAGGCGAGGGACGAGCCCGAGGCCGTCGAGAAGATGTGGGAGACCGGCCCGGCCGTGGTGCTGTCGGACCTGCGCCTGCCGCGCGGCGACGGCTTCGGCGTCATCCGCGCCGCCAAGGAGTTCGACGCCGAGTTGCCCGTCATCGTGATGACCGCCTACGGCAGCATCCAGGACGCGGTGGCGGCGATCAAGCAGGGGGCGCTCGACTTCCTGGCCAAGCCGGTCGATCCCGACCACCTGCTGCTGCTCGTCGAGCGGGCCGTCGCGCAGCGCCGCCTGGTGGCCGAGTACCTCTTCCTCAAGGAGGAGGTGCTGGCGCGCCGCGGGCTGCCGAAAATCGTCGGTGCGGCGCCCGCGCTCAAGGCCGTGTCGCTGGCCATCCAGAAGGCGGCGGCCACCGACGCCACCGTGCTGTTCGAAGGGGAGAGCGGCACCGGGAAGGAGCTGTTCGCCCGGGCCGTGCACGCCCTCAGCCCGCGCAGCGAGGGGCCGCTGGTGGCCATCAACTGCGCCGCCATCCCCGAGGGGCTGCTCGAGACCGAGCTGTTCGGCCACGAGAAGGGGGCGTTCACCGGCGCCGTCGGCCGGAAGATCGGGAAGTTCGAGGCCGCCGACGGCGGCACGCTCTTCCTCGACGAGATCGGCGACCTGTCGCTGCCCCTGCAGGCGAAGATCCTGCGGGCGCTCGAGACCAAGTCGTTCGAGCGGCTCGGCGGCACGTCCACGATCCGCGTGGACGTCAGGGTGGTGGCCGCCACCAACCGCCAGCTGCGCGCCGCAGTCGCGGCCAGGCAGTTCCGCGAGGACCTCTACTTCCGCCTCTCGGTCTTCCCCATCGCCATCCCGCCGCTGCGCGACCGGCAGGAGGACATCCTGCTGCTGGCGCGGCACTTCGTCGAGCGGTTCTGCCGCGAAATGAACAAGCCGGTGATGGTCATCGACGAGGCGGCCGCGGCGAGGCTGAGCGCCTACCGGTGGCCGGGCAACGTGCGCGAGCTGCAGAACTGCATCGAGCGGGCGGTGATCCTGGCCGACGACGGCCGCGTGCGGCTCGAGCACTTGCGGCTCGACGCGGAACCGGTCGAGGGGGCCAGGCGCGAGGACCCGTGGGCGTCGATCGACTGGTCGGGGTCGCTGGCCGACGTCACGAGCCGCGTCGTGGCCGAAGCGGAGCGGCGCAAGATCGACCTCGCGCTCGAGCAGGCGGGCGGCGACGTCGGCCGCGCATCCGACATCCTGGGCGTCGATTACCGCGCGCTGGCGTCTCGGCTCGGCGCGCGCCGCACCGTCCGGTCCTGACCTGCTTCAGCGGGCGCGCCGGCCCGCCCCGAACCCCACGCGCTCCATGGCCGCGGCCAGCTCCGCCCCCGTCACATCGCTGACGATCGTGGCGGCGCCGATCCTGCCCGGCAGCACGACGTGCAGCGTCTCGTCCACCACCTTCTTGTCGTGCCGCGTGGCGGCCACCAGGTCGCCGACGGCCAGGTCGGCCACCGGCGGGAGCGGCCCGAGGCTCATCACCAGCGCCTTCAGCGCGTCGCGGTCCGGGGCGGCGAGCAGCCCGCGCGCGACGGCGATCTCGGAGGCCACCAGCATGCCCCACGCGACCGCCTCGCCGTGGCGGAAGCGCCGGTAGGCGGTGACGGCCTCGACGGCGTGGCCGGCCGTGTGGCCGAAGTTGAGCACGCGGCGCGGCCCGGCCTCGCGCTCGTCCTCCGACACGATGGCCGCCTTGATCCGGCAGCAGTCGGCGACGAGCGGCTCCAGCGCGTCGGCGGCCGGGTCGGCCAGGCGCGGCGCGGCGGCCTGGAGGCGCGCGAACAGGTCGGCGCTGCACGCCATCCCGTACTTGATCACCTCGTAGAGGCCGGCCCTGAACTCGCGGCGCGGCAGCGTGCGCAGGACCTCCGGGTCGGCGGCCACCAGCGCCGGCGCGTGGAACGCGCCCACCAGGTTCTTGCCCGCCGGCAGGTTCACGCCCACCTTGCCGCCGATCGCCGCGTCCACCTGCGCGACGACCGTCGTCGGCACCTGCACGAACGCGATGCCGCGCAGGTAGGTGGCGGCCGCGAAGCCGGCCATGTCGCCGGTGACGCCGCCGCCGACCGCCACGACGACGGTGCCGCGGTCGGCTTCGAACCGCACGAGCGAGTCGTAGATCCGCGAGACGGTGGCCAGGTGCTTGTGGCGCTCGCCGTCCGGCACGAGGACCAGCTCGGGGCCGCCGAGGGACTTCGCGATCCGCTCGCCGTGGAGGCGCCAGACGACCGGGTTCGACACGACGATGCGCCGCCGGCCGACCCGGTGTTCGTCGAGCAGGCGGCCGAGGCCGTCGGCCAGGCCGCCGCCGATCAGCACGGGATAGCCGCCGGTCGCGGCTCGAACGTCGACGCGCAGGGGATGCATCGGGGCCTCGCGGGCGAAACAACCGTTGATGGTAGGATACCGTAATGGACGATCGCATGACATCGCAGGCTGAGGGCGGCAAGAACAAGAGCGGGGCGAACGCGGGCGTGTCGGGCGACGCGCAGAAGGCGAAGGCGGGCGGCGAGGGGCAGGTCACCGCGATTACGCCGAGGAGCGAGGACTTCTCGCGCTGGTACACCGACGTCATCCGGCGCGCCGAGCTGGCCGACTACTCGCCGGTCAAGGGGTGCATGGTCATCCGCCCCTACGGCTACGCCATCTGGGAGCTGATCCAGCAGGGGCTCGACCGGCGCATCAAGGCCACGGGGCACGTGAACGCCTACTTCCCGCTGCTCATCCCGCAGAGTCTGCTGCTCAAGGAGGCCGAGCACGTCGAGGGGTTCGCGCCGCAGGTGGCGTGGGTGACCCGCGGCGGCACCGAGGATCTCGAGGAGCCGCTCGCCATCCGGCCGACGTCCGAGGCGATCATCGGGACGATGTACGCCAAGTGGATCCAGTCGTGGCGCGACCTGCCGGTGCTCATCAACCAGTGGGCGAACATCGTGCGGTGGGAGAAGGTCACGCGGCTGTTCCTGCGCACCACCGAGTTCCTGTGGCAGGAGGGGCACACGGCCCACGAGACGGCCGAGGAGGCCGAGGCCGAGACGCTCAAGATCCTGCACGAGGTCTACCGCGACTTCGTCGAGACCGAGCTGGCGATGCCGGTCGTCGTGGGCCGCAAGAGCGACAGCGAGAAGTTCGCCGGCGCCGACCGGACCTACTCGATCGAGGCGCTGATGGGCGACGGCCGGGCGCTGCAGGCCGCCACCTCGCACAACCTCGGGCAGAACTTCGCCAAGGCGTTCGGCATCCAGTTCCAGGCGCGCGACAAGTCGCTGCAGCACATCTGGGGCACGTCGTGGGGGATCACGACGCGGCTCATCGGCGGCGTGATCATGACGCACGGCGACGACAACGGCCTCGTCTTCCCGCCGCGGATCGCCCCCTACCAGGTCGTGATCGTCCCGATCCCGCGCGGCAACTGGCGCGAGACCGTGCTGCCGCACGCGAAGGCGATCTTCGACGAGCTGACGGCGCAGGGCGTGCGCGTGATGCTCGACGACCGCGACGCCTACACGCCCGGCTGGAAGTTCGCCGAGTGGGAGATGCGCGGCGTGCCGGTCAGGCTCGAGATCGGGCCGAAGGACATCGAGAAGGGCCAGGTCATGCTGGCGCGGCGCGACACGCGCGAGAAGCTGTCGGCGGGCCGCGACGGCCTGGCCGCGCGCATCGTGGACCTGCTGGCCGACATCCAGCGGACGCTGTTCGACCGGGCGGTGAAGTTCCGCGAGGAACACACCTCCGAGACGACCTCCTACGACGAGTTCAAGCAGATCATGGAGGGGCGCCCCGGCTTCGTCATCGCGCCCTGGTGCGGGTCGGCCGAGTGCGAGGCGCAGATCAAGGCCGAGACGCAGGCCACGATCCGCAACCTGCCGCTCGAGGAGAGCGCAGGGGGCGTGTGCGTGCGCTGCGGCCAGCCGGGCGTCGCCCGCGCGTACTTCGCGAAGGCGTACTGAGGGACTCAGGGGTCGGAGCGGTCTTCCGCGACCGAAAATCCGTCATGACAGAATTGTAGGCGGAAGGGGCTGCTTCGGCTGCCGTGGGGGATCGCGTGTCGGGCCAGGGGGCCTATCTGGCTGGGCCGAGGAGGGCGTCGGCCGCCTGAGGCCAGCGGCTGCGCAGCCGCCTGGCGACGGCGTGGCGGTCGCTCAGTTTCTCGCGGGCGGCGATCGCGCGGAACGCGGTGACCAGGTGCTCGCGCCACCAGGCGGCGTTCGGATCCTTCGGCCGCCCCGGCGCGGGTTCCTCCTCCTGGACGAGACGGGTGTAAGCGGCGGCAATCGGCTCGAGGCAGGTCTTGTCCCCGATGTCGGCGATGGCCGCGAGCATCTCGACCGGCGCCGGCTCCCCGCTTTCGATGGTTTCCCTCAAGTCGTAGAGCGCCACGGTGCTGCCGCGGGCGGCCAGCACCTGGTGCGCCGCGGCGCGGGCGGTCATCCACTCGGCCCGGCGGGTGCGGTCGGCCGACTCGCGCTCGCGCTCCCGCACGCGCTGCACGATGCTGTGCAGCGTCGGCAGCGGCGCCTCCGCGCCGGCGGCCGCCAGCCACTGGCGCAGCGGATCCGGGTGATCGGGCAGGTGGCCCGAGGCCGCCTGCTCGAGCGATTCGAGCGGCGGCCGCACGGCCGACCTCCCGGCGCCGGTGACCGTCGCGCGCACCGCCACGCTCGGGTCGTTCCTGAGCCGCGCCGAGATCAGCTCCAGCGCCGGCCCCTGCACGTGCCTGAGCGATTCGAGCGCCGCGAGGCGGGGGCGGTCCGGGAGCGCCGGGTCCACCGCGATGGCCGCCAGGCGATCGAGCACCGAGGCGCCGCGCTCCGACTCCAGCAGGCCGCGCAGCACCGCGGCCGCGGCTTCC
>JAJXZZ010000227.1 GCA_021779795.1 Acidobacteriota bacterium
CCGCCGAGAAGACCGCGAGCGACGGGTGGTCGAGCAGCCGAACCGTGTCGGCGCCGGCGTGCGCCAGCTGGGCGGCCAGCGCCTCCACGCCGTGGCCGGCGACGATCGCCTCCACCGGCGCCCGCGCCTGCGCGGCGAGCTGGCGCGCCTTGCCGAGCAGCTCGAGCGCGACCGGATCGACCCGGCCGTCGTGGTGCGAGGCGAGAACCCAGATGGCGTGTTGGTCGCTCATGGCCTGTGCCTCCGAAGCCGTGCGCCGGCCTACTCGATCACGCGGGAGCCCTTGAGCTTCTCGACGAGCGCGGCGGCCATCCGGGCCGGGGATCCTTCGAGCATCTCGCCCTTGCGCGCGGCGGCGGGAGTGAAGGTGTTCTGCATCTGCGTGGGCGAGCCCGCCAGCCCCGCTTCGGCGGGCGCAAGGCCCACGTCGGCGGCCGTCCAGCGGGTGACGCCGGCCGAGGCGGCCCGCATGATGCCGGTCATCGACGGCAGGCGCGGCACGTTCACCTCCTTGTCGAAGGTGACGACCGCCGGCAGGTCGCACTCGTAGAGCGTCTCGCCCCCCTCGGTGGCCGACCGCGCGCGCAGCGTGCCGCCGTCCAGCCCGAGGGCGGTGACGTGCGTGAGGTCTGGAACGCCCAGCAGTTCGGCCACCTGGGGGCCCACCTGCGACGTGCTGCCGTCGAGCGAGTAGGCGCCGCAGAACACGAGATCGACGTCCCCGATTCGACGGATCGCGGCGGCCAGGGCGCGCGCCGTGGCCAGGCTGTCGGCTCCGGCGAACGCGGAGTCGGAGAGGAGGATGGCCCGGTCGCAGCCCATGGCCAGCGCCTCGGCCAGCTGCTCCTCGGCGTCGGGCGGCGCCATCGACAAAACCGTCACCGTGCCGCCGGCGCGCATGGCGACGGCCTGCTCGATCGCGTTCCGGTCGAGCGGGTTGATGACCGCCGGCACCTCCTCCCGGCGCAGCAGCATCGTCCGCGCGTCGAGCGTGAGTGTGCCCCACCGCCGAGGGTCGGGCACCGGCTTCATGCAGACGACGATGTTCATGCGGGCCTCGCTTCCTGCCGGGCCGCGCCGGCCGCCTACGCCAGCGCCGCGCGCGCGACCACCAGCTTGCCGATCTCGGTCGTGCCCCCGGCCGACACGCAGACCATGGCGTCGCGGAACAGCCGCTGGACCGCGTACTCCATCATCGTGCCGCACGCGCCGTGGATCTCGATCGCCTTCTGCGCCGCCTTGACCGCCGCCTCGCTGGTGTACATCTTGGCGAGCGTCGTCTCGACGCCGCAGTCCGCGCCCGAGTCCTTGAGCCACGCCGCGTGGTAGCAGAGCCAGCGCGAGGCCTGCAGCTCGGCGAAGATCTCGGCCACGCTCCACTGGATGGCCTGCAGCTGCGCGATCGGCCGCCCGTAGAGCGTCCGCTCCTTGGCGAACCGCACCGACTCGTCGTAGCAGGCCTGGAGGATGCCGAGCGAGGTGCCGGCCATGCCCGGGCGGCCCACCTCGCCGATCGTGCGGAGCGCGACCGCCATCCCCTCGCCCTCGTTGCCGAGCAGGTTCTCGCGCGGCACGCGGCAGTCGCGGAAGACCAGCTCCCCGGTGTCGGCGCCGCGCAGGCCGAGCTTGTGCTCGTGGCGGCCGGCCGAGAAGCCGGGCGTCCCCTTCTCGACGACGAACGCGCTGATCCCCTTCGGCCCCTCGCCCGTCTTGGCCACCGTCACGACCGCGTCGCTCAGGTGGCAGTTGGTGATGAAGCACTTGCGGCCGTTGAGGACGTAGCCGTCGGCCACCGGGCGCGCGGTGCTCGCCATGCCGAGCAGGTCGGACCCGCCCGTGGGCTCGGTGATCGCGCAGGTGCCGAGCCAGTCGCCGCGGCAGAGCGGCGGCAGGTACTTCTGCTTCTGCGCGTCGCTGCCGAAGTCGGACAGCGCGGCCGTGGCCATGTGGTGGACCTGCAGGCTGATGCCCGCGGCGGCCGAGACGCGGCTCACCTCTTCGACGGCGACCATGCGGGCCAGGTGGCCGAGGTTCGACCCGCCGTGCTCGGGCGGCGTGATGAGGCCGAGGACGCCGATCTCGCCCATGGCGCGGACCAGTTCGGCCGGGAACTCGTCGCGCTCCTCCATGCGCTCGACCAGCGGCGCCACGGTTTCCTCGGCGAATTCGCGGACCGACCGCCTGACCAGCCGCACTTCCCTGGGCAGAGTGAAGTCCATGGCGACCTCGGCCGATACAAGGAGAACAGGGGCCGCGCGACCGCGATCGGTCGGCGGCTCGTGGGACGGACGCGCGGGCACATTATAGGCCGAAGGGTTCCGGGCGGGCGAGCCGCGGAGAGACGTTCCGCGGGGCCGCTCGACCGCGGGATGTGCGGCCGCGGCCGCCGCGCCGGCGCGTGGGGCGCCGGTCGGGCATTTCTCTTTCATCTCTACGCGGAGGTTCGTCAATGCGGAAAGTCGTCATGGGTCGTGTCCTGGCTGGTGTGGCCGTGCTGTGCCTGATGGGTGCGCCGGCGTTCGCGTTCCCCGTTGGTGACAGCACCACAAACGCGCCGGCCGGCGTGATGTTCAACGTGGGCGTCGCCGTGTTCCCGCACGTGCAGGCCGTCGGCGACTTCGGGTACAACCGCAAGGATGGCGGGAGCTTCACGACCTACACGGGAGGCCTGCGGCTCATGGTCCCGATCGACCCGACGGGCCGCGTGACGCCGTTCGTCGAGGCGCTGGCCGGCGGCGGACACAGGAATTTCGGCTACGGCTGGACCAACGCCACGACGTTCGGCGCGGGTGCCGGCGTGGATCTCAAGGCCATCACCAGCACAGGCCTTCGGCTGCAGGTGAATTACTTCCACACGCAGAAGTACGGCATCGCCATCCAAGAGGTTCGCTTCGGCGTCGGCGTGTCGGTCGGCAACCTGCTCTTCAGGGCGGCGGCCGGCTGGGCGCCGTCGTGGCTGAAGCAAACGGGCGTCCCGCTCCTGTAGCCATCCCCGGGGCGCGGCGCGCGACCGGGTTCTCGCGCCGCGTCCGACCCGCCCGCCCGGCGCTATAATCGAAGCCTGCCATGTCCGAGCCGAAAATCGCCTTCCGCCACCCGGCGCAGGTCCAACTCGAAGCCGGGAAGACCTACGCGTGGTGCCGGTGCGGCCTGTCGGCCAACCAGCCGTTCTGCGACGGGTCGCACAAGGTCACCGAGTTCCGGCCGCTCGTCTGGCGGGCCGCCGAGTCGGGAGAGGCCTGGCTCTGCCAGTGCAAGCACACGAAGACCCCTCCGTTTTGCGACGGGACGCACGAGACGCTCTGAGGCGCGGCCCGGTCGGGACCGGCGGCTAGAGGACCCGCGACAGCAGGTTGACCGGGAACCAGAACAGGAACCACACGACCACGCCGACGGCGTAGGTGAGGATGACGGACCGTGGGAGCCGCGCCAGCCACGCCGCCACCAGCGCGCACAGGCTCGGGATCATGACGAGCATGTAGTAGGGATACGTGATCCGGACCAGCGCGACCGCGATGAAGAACCCCCACGACAGCAGGAACAGCGCCACGTGAAGCGCCGCGTGCGGGTCCCGCCGTCGCACGAGCGGGATCGCGGCCGGCAGGGCCAGCCAGGCGAGCAGTACCACCACCAGGTTCGGCTGCCCGACGTACTGGATGTAGGTCTGCTGGAGATCCTTGCCGATTGGCGTTGACGTGACGAAGTACGGGGCCGGCGTGAACCCCGAGAACCACCGGAGCGGGCCGGCCGCCTCCGACAGCGGCACCGCCGCGATCGCGCGGTTGTACTCGACCATGTGCGCGACATGGTGAAAGGCCGTCGGGAAGCCGCCGTAGGCCGAGTCGTAGATCTGCAGGCCCGCCATGAACACGACGAGCGCCCCGGCGCCCACGAAGAACGCGGCCTCGCCCGCCTGGCGCAGCGCCTGCCGAACCGGCGTGCCGGGCTGACGCCGCAGAAAGACGAACGCCGCCGCCACGCCCACCAGCAGCCCCATCGACTCCTTCGCCAGCATCGAGAGCCCGACGACCGCGCCGGCCATCACCCATTCGCCCCCGACCAGCAGCAGCAGCGAGGCGAGGCCCAGCGCGACGGCCACGATGTCGAGCATGGCCACCGACGAATGGACGAACCACAGGTTCTCGAAGCCGAGCAGGAACGCCGCCAGCAGCGCCGTCTTCTTGTCGCCGAGCCGCGCCGTCAGCAGGTAGAGCAGGACGATGGCGAGCGTGCCGGCGAGGATGCTCGGCAGGCGCCAGCCGATCCCATGGTCGCCAAGCGCCAGGATGCTGAGCGCGATGAGCGCTTTGGCGAGCGGGGGATGTTCGGCATTGGCCGGCTGGCCGGCGATCATCGCCTCGGCCGCCGGCACGTAGTAGGCCTCGTCGAAGACGAACCGGTCGCGCGGGATGTTGGCGATGGCGAGGTGCGCGCCGAGGACGACCAGCACGATCAGCGCCAGCCACGCCTCGTGCGGGCGCCTGGCCGCCGCGGCGCGAACCCTGGCCACGGCGCTCACTTGCCGTACCTGATGCCCGGGCCGACCGGGATGAGGGCGGGCACCGATCGGTGCGCCTGCGCGCGCCGCCACGCCAGGTACGGCACGGACACCGCGAGAATCGCGAGCACGATGGCCACGAGGACCGCAAGTCGCTTCCACTGCACGGCAGGGGACTCCGCAAGGTAGATGGCCCAGTCTGCCACGGACGATGATAGTTGTGTAAGCGAAAACCGGGCCTCCGGGAAAACCGCTCCGACCCCTGCGTCCTCCGTCAGACGAGGTTCCGTCCGACGGCGTTGGCTGGCCCCACGAATTCGGTCGGACAGGCCGGGCAGGGAACCCGCCGGTCGGCGCGGCCGTCCAACTAGGAGAGATCGGACACGCCACGGCCTGGAGGCATGGAGGTTTCGTGCACGCACAGCTTTCCTCGCCGCGCCATCCCGCCCCCGACTTCACGCTGGGCGACTGGCTCGTCCAGCCCAGCCTGAACCGAATCCAGCGCGGTCGAGAGACCTGCAGGCTCCGGCCTCAGCTCATCGATCTGCTGACCTGCCTGGCGAACTCCGCGGGGCGGACGCTCACGAAGGAGGAGATCCTCGCCGTCGTCTGGCGGGGCCAGCACGTGACCGATTCCGGCCTCCCGCGCTGCATCGCCGAACTGCGGCAGGTCCTCGGCGACACGGCCAGGCACGAGCCCCGGTACATCGAGACGATTCCCAAGCGGGGCTACCGGCTCGTCGCGCCCGTGGGCGCCGCGGCGGACGGCGGACGGGGGCCGTTGGTGCTCGCGATCGACAGCCTGGCGGGCGGCCCCGCCTCCGACCGCACGTTCCGCCTGGCGTTCTCGCTGCGGCTGGTGGAGATCGACGGGCGCTACGCGATCGACCTCGAAGGCGTGGACTGCGAGGCAGGGACGGGGGAGTAGGACGGAAGGCTCAAGGCGCAACGCCTTCCTATCCAGCGCCACCGTCGGGTTCATCGTCGCCGCGCGGCGCGAAGGCCAGCGTGACGAGCCCGGCGGGCCTGGGCTCGAGGAAGTCGAACGCGCGCGGCGGTACGCCGATGATCTCCTACCGCGTCCCGTTGATCGTCAGCGGCCGTCCTCGCAGGGGC
>JAJXZZ010000228.1 GCA_021779795.1 Acidobacteriota bacterium
GATGTTATCACGACGTGATATATTAAGGCGGATGAGCCGACGCGACGCTGGTCTCGACAGACTCCTCGATCTCGATGGGTTCATCGCCGAGGTCGGCGGCGGCTTCTGGGTCAAGATCGTGGCTCGGCGTGTGCCGTCTGATGCGGACCGTCCGCATGGTGTCAGCTACACGTTGACGCTGCACGATCCGAACGGCCAACGCGCGTTCGGTATTGATAACGCGCATGTGATCCGGGTGACGCGTGGGCCAGCCGGCCGTTCTTCGCCGGCGCGCGATCATCTGCATCGGGGCGAGTCCGTGCACCCGTACGCCTATCGCGATGCTGACAGGCTGATGGACGACTTCTGGCTCGAGGTCGAGGCGATCGTGAAGCGAGAGGGGATTGAATGAACAAGATTCTGAAGGTCGGGATCGCACCCCGTGAAGCCATCGCCCGCTACACGCGCGACGTCGTCGCGGGTCGCAGGCGGCGCACAGCGGACGATCCCGACATCTGGTTCACGTCGGTCGAGAGCTTCGCCAAAGTCCTGTCGGAACGCAATCGGGAGCTGCTGGCTCTCATCGCCAAACGTCGGCCTGATTCTCTCGACTCGCTCGCTGCAGCGAGCGGCCGGGCGAAGAGTAATCTGTCGCGCACGCTGCAGACCATGGCGCGCTACGGCTTAGTGAGACTGGAGAAGGGTGAGGGCCGGAAGCTCAGGCCAGTTGTGACGTTCGAGAGAGTCGAATTGCGGCTGGCGCTGGCGGCGTAGAGCAACGGCTGTGGTGTGACACGCCGTCGCGGTCTGGGGTGGCAGCGGTTGCCAAGAGGTCCAGAGCGGAGCACGCGGACGCCCCAGGCAATCGTCTGGTCTGGTGGGCTGGCGTAGTGAACAGTCAGTGAACACTCTGGCCCCATCGGCCTTCCGCGGTTCAGCGCGCCCCCGCCCCCGCCGCCCGCGCCCTCTTCCGTGGCTCGTCAGGCGGTCCGCCGCCTCACGGTAGGCGCGATACACCTGGGCGTCGTGCTCCAACTCGCGAGGCTTCCGCACGCCCGCGTAGAACGCTTGCCGGGCTCCGGCGCCGCCTTCGCCAGGCCGGCGCTGGGCTTCCAGGAGGTCGCGCCCTCGTTCCGTGAGCGTCACGACCCGGTCGCCGTGACCGGGCCGCGGGACGGTGTCGATAAGGCCGTTCTCGCGAAGATGCCGCAGGTCGGCGGAGCGGTGATCGCCGCCCCGACCGAAGCCTGCCTCGAGGTCGTGAGAGGAGACGACCCGGAACGCGCCGCCAGTCGGTCTCAGAGACCGGCCGACAGGCGGAACCAGCGGAAGAACTCGAAGACCTCGATACGGTCCGCGTCTTCGAGCAGGCCGGGACGATCTTCACTGGCGACGAGCCCGACGATGGCCGCGTCGGGGTCATCGAACCGGTCGAGCAACGGACGAACGGATAACGCGAGAGACGGCACGAAGCGGCGGGCGTCGAGGCCAAGCAGGCACGCCGTCGTGAACTCGAACGGGACGAGTTCGCCTCCATGCTCGAGCCCGTAGCGGGCGTCATCGTCCTCACGGTAGTGCCGCAGGCAGTGCATCACGCTGGCGAGGTCTTTCCCCGCCTTCCGGTCCGCGTACGCGACGAGCTTCAGGAGCACGTAGAGGGCGACTGGGACCATCGGCACGACGAGCTCTGGACCGATCGCGACGTCGATGGCGTTGGGCACCGCCAAGTCGAAGCCAGCGAGATTGAATGTCACCTCGTTACCCAACTCGAGGCGCCCGCTGGGTGCCAGGGCTGCGCTATAGGGAATCAGGTCAACCCATCCCCCAGCCCGGTGAGCGATCCGGTATGGGCGTGGCGTGGGCTCGAATCCGAACTGCCCAAGCCGCTGCTTGAGACGCTCGAAGTCCTCGAGTGAGTCGACGAGGACCGTGGCGTCCGCGTCGTTCGTTCGCCGTGTGGGCGCGGCCCCGAGCAGGACTTCCGGAACGAGCGCACCGATGATGCAGAACCTGACCTGCTGCGCCCGAAGCCCGCGGGCCAGGTCCGAGAGAGCGGCGAGGACGATGGGCTCAACGCCCGTCATGGCCGATCACTCCTGGCAACAACAACTCCGCCGCCTCGAGCGCCTGTCCTGTGCCGCGGTAGCGCAATTCGGCATACGTCAGCAGGTCGGGCGCCACCGGGCGAACGTCGTGGTTCACGGGTATTGCCGCTCGCACGGGGGGCTCGATGACCAGCAGATTCCCTCCGCGTGCCGTGGGTTGCGCCACCAGCCGCTTCAGCAGTTCGCGATCGTCGAACGCGGCAATCGGCGCGTAGATCTCGGTGTCTTCGGCGTGGAAGAAATGGGCCCGGTGCTCTGCGGCATCCGCCCCTGTCAACGCCCATGGGACTCCGCGCTTCGCGAGCGTTTCTGCGAGCCGCCTCCAGATCTCAGGCTTGGTCTCCGCACGAACCTGGAGCCGGCGCTCCGTCAGCTTCGGACGTAGGACATCGACATACGCCTGCACCCAGAGGGCGACCAGTTGAGGTCGGTCGGCAATCTGGCGCCCCTGCTTGGCTTGCGCGAGCAGCCCCCGCGTGACGAGGTCCCGGACGCAGGCGGCCACGGTGCCGAGGGCCACGCCGGCCTGCTCCGCGGTGTCGCGATACGGACGGCCGACGAGCTCTGGCTGAACCAGCCAGGTCAGCACGGCCTTCACCCAGCCTTTGTTCGGTCGCCCGCGCCGGGCGAGGGGCGCCTCAGCCAACTTCCGACCCTCGACGTGAATCAGCAAACCGGGGCCGGCCAGGTGTGCGTTGCCCGCCAGGTCGACATAGTCGACGCCGGCGCGCTCGAGGACAGCGGCCTGGTGGGGACGCACTGCGGGCGCCAGGACGAGCAACTTGGCTCGGCGCTCGGCGGCCGGCAGCTCCGCTCTCCACCTCTCGATCTGGTCGACGACGACGCGGACGTCCTGGTTGAGGAGATGCCGCTTCTCCTCCGCGAGGTAGCGAATCGTCCCCCTCGGCCCCTTCCAGGTGAGCGCCGCATCGAAGCGGTCCCTCGCTGCATGGGGCTGGACGACACCCATGTCGACTCCGGGCATCCAGGTGGCGAGCAGAGCGAGGTACGGTTGAAGGGGTGGCATGGCTGCCTTTTTGTGTTCTGATATTATGCCACGTTCATAATTGTTGAACAACGACTATATACCGAACTGATGCGATCTTCCGGCCGTCTGCCAGGAGGTCGCAGGTTCGAGTCCTGCAGGGCGCGCCAACCTCCGCTCACGCCACACCGCTCACTTACGATCGCCACGCGGCGTGAGCTACGGTTGGGAAGCCACCTGCACGCCGGGTCACGATCGCGCCAGCGGTCCTCCATCGCGCCAGTCCGCCGTAGCAATCCGAGGAAAACGGGACATGCCGGAGGATTGCGAAGGTGGACAGGGCGCGCCACTTCTTCCTTTCGATTGCCGGCTCAAGACTCAAGGCTCAGGGCTCAGGCCGCGAAATGCCCACCGCGCAGGGCGGCGAAGGCCGGCAGGGCGCGCCATTCCGTCCCTTCGATTGCCGGCTCAAGACTCAAGACTCAGGGCTCAGGCCGCGAAGCGCCCGCCGCGCCTGCCCCGGCGTGAGCCGCGGGTCCCAGAGCCATCGGCGTTCCGCGGTTCAGCCCGCCCCATCGCCCTGCCCGCGCGTGCGCAGGCGAATGGTCTCGCGGCCGATCATGCGGGAATGGCAGCCAGGAGGCCGTCGCGCCCTCAGCTGTCCAGCGACCACCGGACGGCGGCGAGGATCTGGTCGGGCGAGGCCGGCTTCTGCACGAAGTTCTCGCCGTGCGACAGGCGCATCCCCTGGCCGGCCAGCTCCGGGCTGTAGCCGCTCGTGTAGACGACCTTCAGCGCCGGCTCGGCCGACAGGAGGGCCCGCGCCAGGTCCTGGCCGCTCATCCCCCCGGGCATGACGAGGTCGGTCAGCAGCAGCGCGATCGATTCCTGGTGGCGTTGCCAGACGACCATCGCGTCGGGGCCGCTGGCCGCCTCGAGCACCCGGTAGCCGCTCTTCTCGAGCACCCGCCGCGTCACCGCCCGAACGGCCCGGTCGTCCTCGACGAGCAGCACGGTCTCGCTCCCGCCGCCCAGCTCGACGTGCGCGGCCGCCTGGTCGCCCGCCGGCGCGTCGATCGCCGGCAGGAAGATGCGGAAGCTCGCGCCGCGGCCGGCCTCGCTTTCGGCGGCGACCCACCCCTGGTGCTGCCTGACGATGCCGAAGACGGTGGCCAGGCCGAGGCCGGTCCCCTTGCCCGCCTCCTTGGTCGTGAAAAACGGCTCGAAGACCTTCGGCAGCACCTCGGGCGGGATCCCCGCCCCGCTGTCGGTCACGGTCAGCAGGGCGTACCGCCCCGGCGCGGCGTCGGCCTGGAGCCGCGCGGCTTCGGCGTCCACCGTCACCTCGGACGTCTCGATGACGAGCCGGCCCCCCTCGGGCATCGCGTCGCGCGCGTTGACCGCGAGGTTCATCAGCGTCTGGTCGATCATGCCGCCGTCGGCGTGGACGGTCAGCGGCGCCGGGTGGAGGCGCAGCTCCAGCCGGATGTCCTCGCCGATGATCCGCTGCAGCATGCGGGCCAGGTTGGTCACCAGCTCGTTCAGGTCCAGGTCGCGCGGCTGCATCACCTGCTTGCGGCTGAAGAGGAGCAGTTGGCGCGTCAGGCCGGCCGCGCGCTCGGCCGCGCCGCGCACCTCCCGCAGGCTCTCGGCGACCGGCCCCGGCAGGTTCGGCTCCCACGAGGCGAGGTCGATCTGCATGAGCATGGCGGCGAGGATGTTGTTGAAGTCGTGCGCGACGCCGCCGGCGAGCTGGCCGATCGCCTCCATCTTCTGCACCTGCAGCAGCCGCGACTCGAGCTGGCGGCGCTCGGTGACGTCCTCGATGGTCGCCATCGTGCGGACGGCCCGCCCGGCCGCGTCGCGGACGGCGGCCACGTTCACGTTCACCCAGACCAGCGCCCCGTCGCGGCGCACGTAGCGCTTCTCGACGCGGAAGTGCGGCACCTCGCCGCGGACGAGCTGCTCGAACAGGTCGCGATCGAGGGCCTTGTCGTCGGCGTGCGTGATGTCGAACACGGTCATCCCGCACAGCTCGGCCTCGGAGTACCCGGTCATCTCGCACAGCTTCCGGTTCACCCGGATCCACCGCCCGGTGTGCGGGTTGGCCTGCGCCATGCCGATCGACGCCAGCTCGAAGATCGCGCGGAAGTTCTCCTCGCTGTCCTGGATGCGGCGCGCCCAGCGGCGCATGCCGTGGAACTGCCGGTCCAGCATCAGCCAGAGCAGGGTCGCCGTCACCAGGACGAAGACCCAGCCCTTGACGTCCTCGAGGAAGGCCGCGCGGGCGCGGTCGTAGACGAGCTCGTGCAGCAGGCGCCCCGAGACGGCGATCCACAGGGCGCCGACCAGCGCGTACAGCGCGGCGATCGCGAACGCCCGCCCGCGCGTCGGCGCCGCCCGGCCGGGCGCGCCGCGGAGGGCGTCGCCGCTCGCCGGCGTGGGCGGACGGACGGTCGTCATCGGGGTGGGATCCTCACGAGTCGATATGATAGGGCGCCTCGCGGGCCCCGCGCA
>JAJXZZ010000229.1 GCA_021779795.1 Acidobacteriota bacterium
CCCGGTCGTGCAGGCGCTGCTGTTGGTGGTCACCTGGCCGCCGAGCGCAAGGAGCCCGCCGACGCAGGCGCTCACCGAGCTGGCCATCGTCTGCTCGACCGCCGTGCTGCCGAGGCGCCGGACCTTGCCCTCGTTCACGCGCGGCACGACCCAGTCGCCCACCGTGTCCACCCCGCCGATGCCGGTGCCGACGATCGCGCCCGTGTCCCAGTCCACCTCGCCGCCGCCCGGCTCGGGCACGGTGAAGCCGGCGTCGCGCCAGCAGTCGATCGCCGCGATCCCGGCGTAGGTCATGCTGCTGTTGAGGGCGCGCAGCGTGTCCTCGGCGAAGTACCGGCGCTTGACGTCGTCGCCGATTTCCGGCACGCCGCCGACCTGGCAGGCGAAGCCGAGGTCGCGCAGCTTCGGATGGAAGCGGATCCCCGACGTGCCGGCCCTGAGCGCGCGCTCGAAGGCGTCGAGGCCGTGCGCGTTGGCCGCGACGACGCCCATCCCGGTGACCACGACCCGCTCATGCATTCCGCACTCCCAGTCCCGACGCCGTGGTCTGGGCGACCAGCGTGCCGTCGGCCGCGAACATCTCGACCCGCGCGCGCAGCTTGTTGCGCCGCCAGAACATCCGCTCGCCCCGGATGGTGACCGTCTCGCCCGGCAGCACCGACCGCATGAACTCCGACTCGGCGTCCACGAACAGCGTCGTCCACCGCGCGACCTCGTCGAGCGGGCGCTCGAGGGCGAACAGGTAGATGCCGAGCGCCACCACGCCGACCTGGCACATCGACTCGAGCAGGATCACCCCCGGCGTGACCGGGCGCCCCGGGAAGTGGCCGGCGTAGAACCACTCGTCCTCGCGGAAGCGGTACCGCCCCGCGATCCGCTGCTCGTCCACCTCGAGGATCTCGTCCACGAAGCGGAACGGCGGCTGCTGCGGGAGCAGGCCGAGGATCTCGGCCGGGGTCAGGGGCCCTGCGCTCATCGTCTCTTCCTCCGCCTGTCAGCTAGCGCGCCATGATGCCGCCGACCGAGTGGGCCGAGGGCAGCGGGTAGTCCGCGTAGCGGATGTTCTTGAAGATGCCGACCTTCGCGTCCTTGACGAGGTAGATCGGCTCGCCGTCCACGAGCACGCGCCCGGTGCCGATGGCAATCGCGGCGCCCGTTTCGGCCAGCTCGGCGTAGCGGCGGATGTCGATCTCGTAGCGGACCAGCCTGTTGTACGGCCGGATCTGCCCCGAGAACTCGATCTCCTTCGCGCCGAGCGCGCGGCCGGCGCCCTGGGCCCCGCGCAGGGCGGCATAGAAACCGATGAGCTGCCAGATGGCGTCCACGCCGAGGCAGCCCGGCTGCACGGGGTCGGCGCGGAAGTGGCACTGGAAGAACCACGCGTCGATCGCCACGTCGTACTCGGCCGCGATGCGCCCCTGCGGCCCGCGGTGCTCGGCCTCGACGATCCGGTCGACCATCAGCATGGGCGGGGCGGGCAGCGACGGGAGGCCGTCGGCCGGCGCGTCCTCGATCAGCGTGCCATGGGCCAGCCCCAGCACTTCCGCCTTCGAGAACGCCGTGCGCTGCAGGAACTCGGCGTATGTCACGAAGCCCTCCCGACGTCGATGAGCAGGCCGCCCCAGGTGAGGCCCGAGCCGACCACGACCAGCGCGATTTCGCACCGCGGCGGCAGCGTGTCCCAGTGCTGCGACAGCACGCCGGGCGCGCCCGCCGCGCCGCAGTTGCCGAACTCGTCGACGTTGAACCAGTGGCGCGACGCGTCGATCTCGGCCCGCTGGCACACCGTGTTGAGCATCATCAGGTTCGCCTGGTGGCCGATGAACCACATGTTGGAGCGGTCGCCCGCCAGACGGGCGACCAGTTCGTGCACCGTCGCCACCGTCTTGCGGATCGCGAACCCCTGGACGGCCGGCCCCTCCTGGATGAAGTGCCCGCCGGCCGGGATCACGACCTTGTTCCACCCGGTCGGATCCGTGTGCACGAGGCTGTGGCGGATGCGGACCGGGGCGGGGATGCGCGCGGACACCACGGCGGCCGCCGAGCCGTCGCCCCAGAGCACCGCCGACCGCCGGTCGGCGTAGTTGACCGTCCGCGTGGTGTTCTCCACGTTGACGACGAGCACGTAGTCGGGCAGCGCCTCGGGACGCATCCCGCGCAGGTGGTGCATCTGCACCGCGAAGCTGGAGCAGGCCGAGGTGATGTCGTAGGCGGGCGCCGAGATGCCCAGTTCGGCCGCCACCAGGCAGGCCTCGGCCGGGATCGAGTACTGCGGCGAGCAGCCGCCGGCAATGACCAGGCCGACCTGCGACGGCTCGATGCCGGCCCGCGCCATGGCCATCCGCGCGGCGCGCGCGCCCGTCTCGGCGTTGGTGTGCACCGACCAGCGCGCCGACTCCGAGGGATGCTCGTTCTTCGTGCGGACGATGTAGTCGAGCGCGAGCACCGTGCGGCGCGAGCGGATCCCGACCCGCTCCATGATCCACGCGTCGTCGGTCCCGATGTCCAGCGCCGCCAGGAACGCGTTGTCGATCCGGTTCTCGGGGTGGAAGTGCCCGATGCCGTGGAGGAACAGGTCGCCAGTGAGCGGGGTATGCCTAGATGTCTTGAACGGCTGAGAGTGCGGCATCTGAGTCAAGCTCTGTCGATCCATGTGTGGCCGTTCAAGACATCTACGCCCCGCGCGCGCGGGGGGCCAGCCAGCAGCGTTTCCTGGCCTCGCGAGGCGGGCACGCTCGACGGCCTGGGGCCCGCCTCGCTAGGCAACGTGCTCCCCCCCGTCCGCGCGGATCAGGGCGCCGTTGATCCACCGGGCTTCGTCCAGGCTGAGCAGGAAAACGACGTCGGCCACGTCCTCGGGCGTCGTGAGGCGGCCGAACGGGTTGCGGCGCCGCGCGCCGGCCTTCATCAGGTCGCTGCCCGGGATGAGGCGCAGGGCCGGCGTGTCGGTCACGCCCGGCTGGACGATGTTGGACCGGATGCCGTACGGGGCGAACTCGACCGCGATGGCGCGCGAGACCGATTCGAGCGCCGACTTGGCCGCCGCCACGGCCGCGTAGCCGCGCCAGGCGACCGCGTTCCCCTCGCTCGTCAGGCCGATGACGCGGGCGTCGGGGGCGAACAGGCCGGCCGCGTGGATCCGCTGGACCCACGAGAGCAGGCTCGTGCCCATCGAGAAGATCGTCCGCGCCATGTCCTCGTCGTCCAGCGTCGCGTCGCCGTAGCTGACCGGCTGGAAGAGCTTGAAGATCGGCTCGCCGCCCGCGGCCAGGCGATCGACGGCCGCGTCCATGTCGGCGGGCGCGAGGCCGAGCGCGTCGGCCAGCCGCGCCAGCGCCGGCGGCGCCGGGGCGGGCCGTTCGCGGACGATCGGCTTCAGGTTGCCGTAGGCGATCGAATGGAGCAGGACGCGGACCTTGCCGTCCGGCCCCAGGCTGGCCGCGAGCCCGTCGAGCACGGCGGCCATCCCCTCGGGGCTGAGGGCGTCGGCGTTGAGGCTGGCGAAGCCGTTGCCGTGCGCGCGAACCTGGTCGAAGTCGCGTTCGATCCGCTCCATCGCGCCGCGGCGGTCCCGGTGCACGATGAAGACGCTCATCCCCTCGGCCGCCAGTTTCTTCGCCGAGGCCAGACCGAACCCGCTCGACCCCCCCAGGACGACCGCCCACTGCTGCTTCGTGAATCGAATCATGCGCCTTTCGCCCCTCCGCCGAAGCGCTCCGGGCCGCCGGGCTTGCGCGCCGCGCAGGCGTCGGCCTGCCACGGCGGCGCCCGAACCGACGGCTGAGGCGGCCATCGACGCGGCGCCATGCACCGTCAGCCTGTCCGTCGCGAAACGCCTATTCTAGCGCAGGAACGCGGTGTCCGGTCGGTTGTCTTGCCCCCCGCCTCATCTTCGAGCGAGAATCGAGCGGGGCGAACGCGCGCCGGACCCGTTCGGGGCGGGGCGCGCCAGCCCGGCAGCAGCCGGCGTCGGCAGCCGGCCGGAGGACGAGGGCACCCACCATGGCGGCACTGATCGAAGCGATCGACCTGAAGCGCAAGAGCCTGTTCGAGATGGACGGCGCCCCGTACGTGTGCCTCGACGTCGAGATCTCGACGCCGACCGCGCGGGGCGGACAGACGCTGGTCCGCGTGAAGATGCGGAACCTGAAGACGCGCGCCGTCTTCGACCGGACCTTCAAGGCGGGGGAGAAATTCAAGGAGCCCGACCTGACCGAGGTCCCGGCCAGCTACCTGTACTCCGACGGCCAGGGCTCGCACTTCATGGACCAGCAGAGCTACGACACGCTGACGCTGCAGGGGGAGATGCTCGGCGACGCGCCCGACTTCCTGACCGACGGCCAGATCGTGCAGATCCTGCTGCACAACGGCAACGTCATCGGCCTCCAGATGCCGCAACAGGTGGAGCTGACCATCACCTACACCGAGCCCGGGATCCGCGGCGACACGGCGAGCGGGAGCGTCACCAAGGCGGCCACGCTCGAGACGGGGATCGAGATCCGCGTGCCGCTCTTCATCAAGCAGGGCGAGAAGGTCCGCGTCAACACCGAGACGCGCGAGTTCATGGGACGAGCGTAGGAAGACTCACGGCTCAGGGCTGAGGGCTGAGGGCTCGAGGCTGAGGGCTCGAGGCCCGGGGTCGAGGGGGGGGCGCTTATGAAATCCGGGATCCGCTCCGCGGTCGCCGCGCTGGCGCTGGTGGCGGCCTTCGCGTCGGTCGCCCCGGCGCAGGGGCTGCTGTCCCAGATCAAGCAGGCGGCCGCCCCGGCGCCGTCCGCCCCCGCCGTCCCGGCCGATCCCTACGGCCGCCAGACGCCGGCCGGCACCGTGATGGGCTTTCTGGCGGCGGGCTCGCACGGGGACTGGGCGCGCGCGGCGCATTACCTCGACACGAAGCAGCCGGAGGCCCGCGCCGAGGAACTGGCCCGCGAGCTGAAGGTGCTGCTCGACCGCGGGCTGTCGATCGACCTCAACCGGCTGAGCCACAAGCCCGAGGGGGAGCAGGACGAGCGCGTCCCCCGCGACCACGAGCTGATCGGGTCGATCGACACCGAGACCGGCCGCCTGGACATCCTGCTGGTGCGCGTGCACTACGGCGGCCAGGCGCCGTACTGGCTGTTCTCGGCCGGGACGCTGCGCGCGGTGCCGGCCGCCTACCAGGACTACAAGCCGTCGTTCATCGAGGCGTTCCTCCCCGCGGCGATCGTGAGGGGCTACGGCGAGCAGTACCGGCTGTGGTCGTGGGCGGTGATGTTCGTGCTGGGGGTCCTGGCGTTCGTCGTCGCCCTGGCGCTGGCGCGGCTGGGCACGCTCCTGGTCCGCCTGGTGCTGAAGCGGCTGCCCGGCGGCTGGGGGACCACGAGCGTGAGGCCGCTGCTCGCGCCGATGCGCTGGCTCATCTTCGGCCTCACGCTGCGAGTGATGTCGGACGACCTGCTCACGCTGCGGCAGCGCTACCTGGGCGGCCGCGCGGCGACGCTGCTCGTGGTCGCGTCGGCCGCCTGGCTGGGCGTGACGGTCGTCGCCGCTTCGATCGGGCGGTGGGCCCGCGCGCTGGAGTACCGGG
>JAJXZZ010000006.1 GCA_021779795.1 Acidobacteriota bacterium
GCTGGCCGCCTTCCAGTTCGCGCTCCAGGTTCTCGAGCGCCACGCGCACGACGTCCCGGTGGTGCACCTCCACGCCGACCTCCGACACCGCGTCCAGCCAGAGATGGTGGATCAGGTCGAGGTCCTCGTGCGTCAGCGTGGGCGCGTGCGGCCCGAGCAGGAAGGTCTGCGTCTCGCCGTCCAGCTTGTAGGCCACCAGCCGCGTGCGCACCGTGTCGCTGCCCTCCACCCGCTCCCAGGCCTCGCCGAGCAGCCTGGCCTGCTCGGCCGCCGCGAACTTCGCCGAGTCGCCGAGCACCACCTCGGTGGCGGACAGCCGCACGGCGGTCTGCGCGATGGCGTCGAAGACGTTCGACGACGGCACCACCAGCAGCTTCACCGGCCGCCCCTCTCGCTCGGCCACCGCGACCACCTTGGTGAACAGCAGCTGCTCGTAGTCGCTGAAGATCTCGTTCTGGTGGAAGTTGCGGAACCCCGAGTCGGGACCCTGCACGAGGCGGACGGTCATGGCGACGACGTCGTGGCGGTCGGTGTCCACGTGCCTGAGCGCCCACTCGAGGTGGGCCAGCGTGCCGTAGTCGCGCACCGGCACCAGGATGCAGCCCGGCCGCGCGGCCACCTCCGCCAGCCCCAGGTCCGCGGCGGGCAGCAACTGGAACTGGTCGAGGCCGCCCACCCCGTGCGCGTCCTGGCGCCGCCGGGTCGCCTGCCGCTCGGAGACGACGAAGACGACGTAGAGGACGCAGGTGAAGGTCACGCCCCAGATGGTGGCCAGCTCCTTGGTGAACAGGTTGACGACCGCGATGGCGAACAGCACCAGCGTCGTCAGGATGAGGCCGAAGGGGATCTCGAGCGGCCCGATCCGGAGGTTGAGGGGCACCCGCCATTCCCGCGGCCCCGGCTCCTTGAACCGCAGCACGAGCACGGCCAGGCTCTTGAGCGCGAAGCTCCAGACGACGCCAAAGGCGTACGCCTCGCCGAGGACGTAGACGTTGCCGCGGCTGAGCACGATCGTCAGCAACTGCAGCGCCACGATCACGTTCAGCACCCGGTGCGTCGTGCCGTACTTGTGGTGCGGCTTGCGGAACCAGTCGGGCAGGACGCCGTCCTCGGAGATCCGGTTGACGACCGCGTTCGACCCGACGATGGCCGTGTTGACGGCGCCGGCGAGGATCAGGAACCCGACGATGACGACGAACCCCTGGAACAGCAGGCGGAGCGTCATGGGGCCCGCCAGGTTCATGGCGAGGCCCGAGATCAGGTTGTCGTTGAAGTGCGGCCGCACCGCGTCGGGGATGAGCGCGACGGCCAGGAAGCTGACGCCCGCCGTGAAGGTCACGGCGTAGACGAAGATCACCGAGCCCGCGCGCCGCAGGTTGAGCGGTTTCGGGTGCTCGATCTCCCGGTAGACCTGGGCCAGCGTCTCCCACCCGCTCAGGGCCAGGAACGAGTGGCCCAGGCCGACCAGGACGGCGATGGCGGTGATCGACGGCCAGATGGTGCCGCGCAGCCAGCCCAGCGCGTCGTTCGAGAAGCGGAGGTGCGGGATCGTCGGCGGCGGCGGCAGCTGGCCGCCGCGCGAGAGCAGCGTGCCGACGGCCCACAGCAGGAGCAGGACCACCATGACGGTGGTGATCTGCATGATGCGCAGCGCGTCGTTGCTCGACTCGCGGATCCCCTGCGTGTTGCGCCGCCAGAAGTAGATCACCACCACGACCGCGATCGCGGCCGACGTCTCGTTGGGCGGCAGGTGGAACGAGGAGCCGAAGCGGACCGACAGGTCGTTGAGCAGGCCGACGATGTACTGGCCCGCCGACGTGGCGCTGATCGGCCCGGTGAGGACGTAGTCGAACAGCAGCGCCGAGACCGAGAGCTTGCCGAGCGTCCCGCCCATCGCCTCCTTGACGACCCGGTAGACGCCGCCCCGGACGAACATGATGGAGCTCTCGATGTAGATCGCGCGGACCGCGTACGAGAACAGCATCACGCCGAGGATGAACCAGGGGGCCGCCTTGCCGACCGCCTGCTCGGCGATGCCGCCGGCGTAGAACGCCGACGAGCCGAGGTCGGAGAGCACGATGGCCGCGGCGCGCCAGAACGAGATGAAGGAGAGGAAGACCGTCGTGGCGACGACGACCTGCACGGGGCCGCGCGTTGTGGCGGCTGGCTGGGGCATGGACGACCTCGGTCGTGTGGCCGGGGACCGCCCCCGGGGGTGGCCCGCCGCCAAACCATTCATTATCGACCGAGTGGGACCGGAAAGTCACCACGCGTATCGGCCCGCGGCCGGCGAAGCGGTTTGACAGGCCCCAGCCCGTCCATTACGCTCCCTTCGAGGAGGCTCTCCCTGCCGGCCCGAGGTCCGCTGCTGCTCCGCCTGACCGTCGCGACCGGCGGCGTGTTCGCCGTGACGGCGGCCTGCTTCTTCCTGGTCCGCGTCAACCCGATGACCGTGGCGCTCAGCTACGTCGTCACCATCCTGCTGGTCGCGAGCCGGTGGGGGGCGGCGGAGGCGACCGCGGCGTCGGTGGTCGCGACGGTCTGCCTGAACGTCTTCTTCCTGCCGCCGGTGGGCACGATCACCATCGCCGACCCGCAGAACTGGGTGGCCCTGACGGCGTTCCTCGTGACGGCGCTCGTGACCAGCCAGCTGTCGGACCGCGCGCGGCGGCGGCACGTCGAGGCGCTGTCGCGCCAGGGGGATCTCGAGCGGCTCTACGCCCTCAGCCGGGCCCTCCTGCTGTCGCCCGGCACCCCCTCGATCCTCGCCGCCACGGCGCGTCACGTCGCCGAGGCCTTCGGCTTCACGGCCGTGGCCCTCTTCGACCACCGCTCCGGCACCGTGTCGTGGGCCGGGCCGGCCGAGCCGCCCGCGCTCGAGGAGACGCTGCGCGCGGTGGCGCGGCGCGCGGTGACGGCGCGCGAACAGGGCCTGGTCGTCGTCGCCATCCAGCTGGGCGGCGTCCCCATCGGCAGCCTGGCCCTGCCGGACCAGGGGCTGAGCGACACGGTCGTGCAGTCGATCGCCAACCTCGTCGCCATCGCGCTCGAGCGGGCGAGAGGGCAGGAGGCGGCGGCGCGCGCCGAGGCGGCCCGCGAGAGCGGCGAGCTGCGGGCGACGATGCTCGACGCCCTGGCGCACGAGTTCAAGACGCCGCTCACCTCGATGAAGGTCGCCGCCGCGGATCTCCGGGCCAACGCGCCCGACGAGCGGCGGCGCGAGCTGGCCGCCATCGTGGAGGAGGACCTGGACCGGCTGCAGTCGCTCGTGACCGACACGGTGCAGATGGTCCGCGTGGACGCCGGCGCGTTCTCGCTGCGCCTGAACGACCATCGCCTGGCGGACCTGGTGGCGGCCGCGCTTCGCCAGTTCGAGCCGAGGCTCGACGGCCACGCGGTGACGGCCGACGTCCCGGACGACCTGCTGCTGCGCGCCGACCGCGACCTGCTCGGCCTGGCCCTCCGGCAGCTCCTCGACAACGCCGTCAAGTACTCCCCGGCGACGTCGGCCATCGGGATCGCGGCGACCGGGGGCGAGACGATCGCCCTCGCCGTGCGCAACTCGGGGCCGCCGATCCCGGACACGGAGCTCCCGCGCCTGTTCGAGCGGTTCTACCGCGGGTCGCAGGCCCACGGCGTGCCGGGCACCGGCATCGGCCTCGCCATCGCCCGGCAGATCGCCGAGGCGCACGGCGGCACGCTGTCGGTGTCGAGCCAGGAGGGCGCGGGCACGGTGTTCACCCTCTCGCTGCCGCGCGGCGGGAGGCGGCGATGAGCGGGGCCAGGATCCTCGTCGTGGACGACGACCCGCAGATCCGCCGGGTCCTCAAGGTCACGCTCGCCGGCCAGGGGTTCGAGGTGGAGGACGCCCGGAACGGCGAGGAGGCGCTCGAGCGCCTGCGCAGCCATCGCGTCGATCTCGTCCTGCTCGACATCAACATGCCGGGAATGAGCGGCCTCGACATCTGCCGCTCGGTGCGGGCCGGGTCCGAGGTCGCCGTCATCATGCTCACCGTCCGCGACGAGGAGGCCGACACGGTCGAGGCCCTCGACGCGGGGGCCGACGACTACGTCACCAAGCCGTTCAAGCCGTCGGAACTGCTCGCCCGGATCCGCGCGGCCCTGCGCCGCTCGCCCGGCGGGCAGGGGCCGTCGGGCCGCCTGGTCCTCGGCCCGGCGACGATCGACTTCGACACCCGCCAGGTGACCTCCCGCGGCCGGCAGGCCCGCCTGACGCCCAAGGAGTTCGACCTGCTGCGGTACCTCGTGGCGCACGCCAACAAGGTGCTGTCGCACCGGCAGCTGCTGCAGGCGGTGTGGGGCCCGGACTACGGGGACCAGGTGGACTACCTGCGGGTGTTCGTGAACCAGCTCCGCAAGAAGATCGAGCCGAAGCCGTCGAGCCCCGTCTACCTGCTGACCGAGCCGTGGGTCGGCTACCGGCTCAACCTCCCGCCCGACCCGCGCTGACGGCGGCGCACGAAATCCTCAGCCGGGGCTAATGACTTCCTAACGCCCCACCCCCTACGCTCGGAGTGTGAACGGACGCATGAGCGGCCGCGCGGTCGTGGACGAGGCAACCCGTGGCTGACGCGGCCTACGGCCTGCTCGGCGTCGGGCTGCTGGCGCTGTGCTGGCTGTTCGCGCTGGCGTGCGACCGGTTGTGAGGGACGCGATGGACTACGTGCTCGGCGCGGCGGCGGCGGCCGCCGTGTTCGCCTACCTGATCGACGCGCTGCTGCGCCCCTGGAACTACTGAGGCCGGCCCATGACGACAACGGGCGTCTTCGAGATCCTGGGCTTCCTGGGAATCGTGCTGGCCCTGGCGCGGCCGCTCGGCGTGTTCATGGCGGGCGTCTTCGAAGGCGAGCGCACGTTCCTCCACCCGGCGCTCGGGTGGCTCGAACGCCTGATCTACCGCCTCGGCGGCATCCGCGAGGACGCCGAGCAGCGCTGGACCGAGTACGCGTTCGCGCTGCTCGCCTTCGCCGCGGTCGAGTTCGTTCTGACCTACGCCCTCCTCCGGCTGCAGGGGCTGCTGCCGCTCAATCCCGAAGGGTTCGGGACCGCCCACGCGCCGGGCTGGGCCGCGCCGATGACGCCCGACCTCGCCTTCAACACGGCCATCAGCTTCGCGAGCAACACGAACTGGCAGGCGTACAGCGGCGAGCGCACCCTCGGCTACTTCGCGCAGATGGCGGCGCTGACGACGCAGAACTTCACGTCGGCGGCGGCCGGCATGGCGGTGGCCATCGCCGTCATCCGCGGGTTCGCGCGGCGCGAGTCGAAGACGATCGGCAATTTCTGGGTGGACACGACCCGGGCGGCCGTCTACGTGCTGCTGCCCCTGGCGCTGGTCGCGGCCCTGGTCTTCGTCTCGCAGGGCGTCGTCCAGAACTGGGACGCGTACACGCGGGTCCGGACCGTCGAGGGGGCCACGCAGGTGATCGCGCAGGGCCCGGTCGCCTCGCAGGAGGCGATCAAGGAGCTGGGCACCAACGGCGGCGGCTTCTTCAACGCCAACTCGGCCCACCCGTTCGAGAACCCGACGCCGTTCACCAACCTCGTCCAGCTGGTGCTGATGTTCCTCGTGAGTGCGGGCCTGACGGCGACGTTCGGCCACATGGTCCGCGACCCGCGGCAGGGATGGGCGCTGCTGGCGGCGATGAGCCTGCTCTTCGCCGTCGGCGCGTTCGTGGCCACGGCGGCCGAGCAGCGCGGCAATCCGATCCTGGAGCGCCTCGGCGTCGAGGCGGCGGCCGGCGCCGGCCAGCCGGGCGGCAACATGGAGGGGAAGGAGGTGCGCTTCGGCATCGTGGACTCGGCGCTGTTCGCCACGGTGACGACCGACGCGAGCTGCGGCGCCGTCAACAGCATGCACGACAGCTACACGCCGCTCGGCGGGCTGGTGCCGCTGTTCGATATCCAGACGGGCGAGGTGATCTTCGGCGGCGTCGGCGCCGGCCTGTGCGGGATCCTGCTGTTCGCCATCCTGGCCGTGTTCATCGCCGGCCTGATGGTCGGCCGGACGCCGGAGTACGTCGGCAAGCGGATCGAGCAGAAGGAGGTCAAGATGGCGATGCTCGCGCTGATTGCCACGGCGTTCAGCATCCTCGTCTTCACGGCGCTGGCGACGTCGGCGCCCCTGGCGAAGGGGAGCGCCTGGAACGCGCCTGGCCCGCCGGCCGCGAACGCGGCCAACGCCGGGCCGCACGGGTTCACCGAGCTGCTCTATGCCTACTCGAGCGCCACGGGCAACAACGGCAGCGCGTTCGCGGGCCTCGACGCCGACACGCCCTGGTACGACGTGACGACCGGCGTGGCGATGATCATCGGGCGATTCCTGTTCCTGCTGCCGCTTCTGGCCGCGGCCGGCAGCCTGGCGGCCAAGAAGAGCATCCCGGTGACGGCCGGCACGCTGCCGACCGGGGGCGGCCTCTTCGTCGCGCTCCTCGTGGGGACGATCATCATCGTCGGGGCGCTGACCTTCTTCCCGGCGCTCTCGCTGGGCCCGATCGTCGAGCAGTTCCTGATGAACCAGGGGCGGCTGTTCTCGCTCGTCCTGGCGGTGCCGGGAGGCGTGCCATGGCTGTGACCGTCGCGGCGGCTGCCCGCGAGGAGAGGCGTGAGACGCCGGCGCCGCCCGGGACGCCCGCCCTGCTGCCCGAGCGGCTGCGACGGGCGCGGCCGCTGTTCGACCGGGCGATCGTGGGGCGCGCGGCGCTCTCGGCGTTCGGCAAGCTGAACCCGGCGCGCCTCCGGAAGAACCCGGTGATCTTCGTCGTCGAGGTCGGCGCGGCGCTGACGACGGTCCTCGTCGCGCGCGACGCCGCCGCGGGCCGGCCGGGCCTGGCGTTCGGCCTGCAGATCGGCCTGTGGCTCTGGTTCACCGTCCTGTTCGCGAACTTCGCCGAGGCGATGGCCGAGGCGCGCGGCAAGGCGCAGGCGGACTCGCTGCGGCAGACCAAGACGCGCGTGATGGCCACGCGCGAGGCGAAGGGCGGGGGGACGGAGTCGGTGCCGGGGTCGGCGCTCCGGGCCGGGGACATCGTCGTGTGCGAGGCGGGCGACACGATTCCCGGTGACGGGGAGGTGATCGAGGGGGTCGCCTCGGTGGACGAGTCGGTGGTCACGGGGGAGAGCGCGCCGGTGATCCGGGAGTCGGGCGGCGATCGCAGCGCGGTGACGGGCGGCACGCGCGTGCTGTCGGACCGAATCCGCGTGCGGATCACGTCGAACCCGGGTGAGACGTTCCTCGACCGGATGATCGCGCTCGTCGAGGGCGCCAGCCGGCAGAAGACGCCCAACGAGGTCGCGCTCAACATCCTCATCGCCGGGCTGTCGCTGATCTTCCTGCTGGTCGTGGCCACGCTCGACCCGTTCGCCGCGTCGGCGGTGGCGGCCGCGGGGGCGGGGCGGGTGCCGGCGGTGACCGTGCTGGTGGCGCTGCTGGTCTGCCTGATCCCGACCACGATCGGCGGCCTGCTGTCGGCGATCGGGATCGCCGGGATGGACCGCGTGATGCAGCACAACGTGCTCGCCATGAGCGGCCGCGCCGTCGAGGCCGCCGGCGACGTGCACACGCTGCTGCTCGACAAGACCGGCACGATCACGCTCGGCAACCGGCACGCGGTGGAGTTCCTGCCCGTCGGCGGCGTCGAGGAGGCCGAGCTGGCCGACGCCGCCCAGGCGGCGAGCCTGGCCGACGAGACGCCGGAGGGGCGGTCGATCGTCGTGCTGGCCAAGCAGCGCTTCCGCCTGCGCGGGCGGGAGGTCGCCGACCCGGCGGCGCGGTTCATCCCCTTCTCGGCGCAGACGCGGATGAGCGGCGTGGACCTCGGCGGGCGCCAGCTGCGCAAGGGGGCCTCGGACGCCGTCGTCGCGTTCGTGCGCGGGCGGGGCGGCGCCGTGCCGGCGGGCTTCGCCGAGGTCGTCGAGCGCGTGGCGCGCACCGGCGGCACGCCGCTCGCGGTGGCCGACGGCCCGCGCCTGCTGGGCGTCATCCACCTGAAGGACGTCGTCAAGGGGGGCATCAAGGAGCGGATCGCGCAGCTGCGCCTGATGGGGATCCGCTCGGTGATGATCACCGGCGACAACCCGCTGACCGCCGCCGCCATCGCGAGCGAGGCGGGCGTGGACGACTTCCTGGCGCAGGCGACGCCAAAGGACAAGCTGGACTACATCCGGCGCGAGCAGGCGGCGGGCCGGCTCGTCGCGATGACCGGCGACGGGACCAACGACGCGCCGGCGCTGGCGCAGGCCGACGTCGGCCTGGCGATGAACAGCGGGACGGTGGCGGCCAAGGAAGCGGGGAACATGGTGGACCTCGACAGCAACCCCACGAAGCTGATCGAGGTCGTGGCCATCGGCAAACAGCTGCTCATCACGCGCGGCGCGCTGACCACGTTCTCCATCGCCAACGACGTCGCGAAGTACTTCGCCATCGTGCCGGCGATGTTCATGGGCAGCTACCCGTCGCTGGCGGCCCTCAACATCATGCGGCTCCACACGCCGCAGAGCGCCATCCTGTCGGCCGTCGTCTTCAACGCGCTCATCATCGTCGCGCTCGTCCCGCTCGCGCTGCGGGGGGTCAAGTACCGGCCCCAGAGCGCGTCGGCGATGCTGCGGCGGAACCTGCTCGTCTACGGCCTGGGCGGCCTCGTGGCGCCGTTCCCGGGCATCTGGGCGATCGACCGGCTGCTCGTGTGGCTGCACCTGGTGTGAGGGGCGACATGTGGCGAGAACTGTCCCGGGCCGCCCGCCTGGCGGCCGTCTTCACCGTGCTGACCGGGCTGCTGTACCCGGCCGCCGTGACCGGGATCGCCGAGGCGCTGTTCCCGGTCCAGGCGCACGGGTCGCTCGTGCGGGCCGGGGGGCGGACGGTGGGCTCGGCTCTCATCGGCCAGGCCTTCACCAGGCCCGAGTACTTCCACCCGCGCCCGTCGGCGGCCGGCTACGACGCCACGGCGTCGTCGGGTTCGAATCTCGGCCCGACCAGCCGCGAGCTGGCCGAGCGCGTGCGGCAGGCGATCGCGCGCTACCGGCGCGAGAACGGCGGCTACGCCGGCCCGATCCCGGCCGACGCGGTGACGGAGTCGGCGAGCGGCCTCGACCCGGACATCTCGCCGGCGAACGCGCGCATCCAGGCGCCGCGCGTGGCCGCCGCGCGCGGCGTGCCGGTGGCCGAGGTCCTGGCGCTCGTCGCGCGGCGGACCGAGCGCCCGTGGCTCGATCTCTTCGGCGACCCGCGGGTGAACGTGCTGCAGCTCAACCTGGCCCTCGACCGGCGCCTGCCGGCCGGGGGCCCGGCGCCCGGCGCGCCGGAACCTCGTACAATGCCTCACGATGGCTACCGGTGAGGAGCCGGCCGTCGGCCGGCGCGACCCGGAGGCGCTGCTGCGGGACGTCGAGGCGGGGGACCGCGCCTCCCGCGTCGGGCGCCTCAAGGTGTTCCTCGGCTACGCGCCGGGCGTGGGCAAGTCGTTCCGCCTGCTCGACGAAGGACGGCGCCGCCACGAGCGGGGCGAGGACGTGGTGGTCGCGGCGCTGCAGCCCGACGTGCCTCCCGAGGCGCGGCGCGCCGTGGACGCGCTCGACCGGATCCCGCCGCTCGACGTCGGCGGCGTCCCGGTCCTCGACCTGGAGGCACTGCTGGAGCGCCGGCCCGGCGTCTGCATCGTGGACGGCCTCGCGTACGACAATCCCCCGGGTTCGCGTCACGCCGCGCGCTACCAGGACGTCGAGGAGATGCTCGAGGCGGGCATCTCGGTCCTGACCTCGATCGGCCTCGAGTACATCGCCGAGCAGCAGGCGTTCGTGCGCGAGGTCATGGGCGACGTGCCGCCGCACGCCGTGCCGCAGGAGTTCGTCAGCCGGGCCGACGAACTGGTCGTCGTCGACGCGCCGCCCGAGGAGCGCGGCGCCGGCGAGCCGGCCGGGGCGCTGAGCGCGCTCCGCCAGCGGGCCCTGCTGCTCGCCGCCGAGGTCGTGGACCGCCAGCTCGAAGCCTACCTGCGACGGCACGGCATCGAGTGGTCCTGGGGCACGCAGGAGCGGATCCTCGTCTGCATGACGCCGCGCGCCAACGCCGCGCGGATGCTGGCGGCGGGCCGGCGCGCGGCCGATCGCTTCCACGGCGAGCTGTTCGCCACCTACGTCGCGCAGGAGCGCCTGACCGACGAGGACCGGGCGGCCAACGAACGCAACGCGACGCTCGCCCGCGCCCAGCGGGCGCGCCTGGACATCCTCGAGGGGCGGGACGCGGCCGCCGCCATCCTCGCGCACGCCCGGCGCCTCGGCATCACCCAGATCTTCGTCGGCCACTCGCTCGCGCGCGCGTGGACCGCGCGGGTCCGCCGCACCGCGCTCGAACGGCTGATCCGCGACGCCGAGGGGATCGACGTCCGGGTCTTCCCGCAGTGACGCCATGGCCGAGACATCCATCCCGCGCGGCCGGCTGAAGGTCTTCCTCGGGTACGCGGCGGGTGTCGGCAAGACGTACCAGATGCTCGGCGAGGCCCACCGGGCCGTGCGCGAGGGGACCGACCTGGTCGTCGGCTACGTCGAGGCGCACGGGCGGCGCGATACCGAGGCGCTCGCCGCCGGCCTCGAGATCGTGCCGCGTGCGGTCGCGCAGCATCGGGGCGCCCGCTTCGAGGAGATGGACACGGCCGCCGTCCTCCGCCGCCACCCGCAGGTCGCCGTCGTTGACGAACTGCCCCACACCAACGTGCCGGGGTCGCGGCGCGCCAAGCGCTGGGAGGACGTGCACGACCTGCTCGACGCCGGCATCGACGTCTGGACGACGATGAACGTCCAGCACCTCGAGAGCCTCAACGACCAGATCTGGCAGAGCACCGGGGTGAGAGTCCGCGAGACGATTCCCGACTGGGTGCTGAAGCAGGCCGACGAGGTCGTGATGGTGGACCTGACGCCCCAGGCGCTGCTGAACCGGCTCGCCCGCGGGGCGGTGTACCCGCCGGAGCGCGCGCAGGCGGCGCTCGAGAACTTCTTCAAGGAATCCACGCTGGTCGCGCTGCGCGAATTCGCGATGCGGCAGGCCGCCTGCGTCGTGGAGTCCCGCCTCGCCGCCGAACGCGCCGACGGCTGGCCCGGCGAGGCCGACGGGAGCGGCTCGCGCGAGCGCCTGCTGCTGCTGGCCGGGCCCGAGCCGTCATCGGCCGCGCTGATTCGGCGCGGACGCCGGCTGGCGGATCTGATGAGGGCGGAGTGCCTGGCGGTGTACGTGTCGAGCACGCCCGACCTCGGGCACCTCGGCCCCGCCGAGCGCGAGCGCGTCGAGCGCCATCTCAATTTCGCCAGGGCGCTCCAGATCGAGGCGCGCGTGATCGAGGGACGTGACGTCGCCGAGACGCTCGTGGGCTTCGCCCGCCTCAACGGCGTCACGCAGATCTTCCTGGCGCGGACCCGGCCGGCGGGCGTGCGCCGCTGGTTCGCCCCCTCGCTCGTGGAGCGCGTCGTCCACCTGGCCAAGGGGCTGCAGGTGACCGTGATGGCCGACCGGTCGCTGCGGCACGGCCACTGAGCGGCCCGGCGGCCGCGCCCTCGTCACACTCTTGTCACGCCGCTGCCGCGGGCGCTCCACATCGCGCGTGGCACAATAAAGGGACAATTGGGGGACGACGGCCGCGCGCCCCCGAGGTGATCCGGTGACGGACGCGTCCCGGCCCGGAGGCGCCGGCGAGGCTGCGTGGGGGAAGGCGTCGGCGTGCATCTGACCAGCCAGCGCAGGACCGGGGAATTCGGCGCCGCGCGCTCGCCGGCGGCGCGACAGTGGGCCGCCGTCGCGATCGTGGCGTCGCTGGCGTTCATCTTCTGGCTGGACCGGTGGACCGACGTCGCGCCCTTCCAGCACCTCTATTACGCGCCCATCATCCTGGCGGCCGTGGTGTTCGGCCGGCGCGGGGGGTTCCTCACCGCGCTGGCCGCCGTGGCCCTGTATCACCTGGCCGACCCGGGCCGGCGGTCGCTGATCTACCGGGAAGCCGACGCCGTCGAGACGGCGCTGTTCGTGGCGGTCGGTCTGGTCACGGCGAGGTTCGTGAGCGACGGGCGGCGCCTGCGCCATCTCGCGATGACCGACGATTTGACGGGGCTCCACAACTTGCGCTCGTTCGAAGCCCGGCTCGATGCGATAATCGGTGACGCCAGCTCATCCGGTGGGCCGGTGTCGATGCTGCTCGTCGACGTCGATCACCTCAAGGCGATCAACGACGAGCACGGGCACCTGGCGGGCGCCGAGGCGGTGCGCGAGGTCGGGCGGCTGATGGCCGCCACCATGCCGCCGGGCGCGGTGGCCTGCCGCTACGGCGGCGACGAGTTCGCCATCGCGCTGCCGCGGATGGGCGCCGCCGAGGCCGTGCAGGCCGCCGAGGGCCTTCGGCAGGCCGTCCAGGCGGCGGCGCCGCTGCTCGCGGGCCGGTCGTTCGAGGCCGGGACGCTGTCGGTCAGCGTGGGCGTGGCCAGCCGGGCGTTCGCCGCGTCGGCGGGAGGCGCTCCCCCCGGCTGGAGCCGCGAGGCGGCTGGCGAGGCGCTGTTCCGGGCCGCCGACGTCGCGCTGTACGCGGCGAAGGACGCCGGGCGCAATTGCGTGGTCGCAGAAAGGCGGGAACCATGAGTCTTCGAATCGGGCCCCTCGTGTTCATCCTGGCACTTCTGAGCGTGGCCGGCCCGGCGGCCGCCCAGGCTCCGCAGGCGCCGCGGGCCCCGCAGGTCCCCGTGGCCACGTGCGCGAGCCCGCTGCCCGTGCTCTACGACCAGGTGTCGCCGACCGTCGTCACCATCACGTCGATCTCGATCAACCCCTACGAGTCCGACCACCGGCTCGAGCGGGCGCTCGGCTCGGGGGTCATCATCGACCCGTCGGGCCTCGTCCTGACCAACTCGCACGTCGTGTTCGGCCGCCAGGTCCTCACCGTCACGCTCGACGACGGCACGACGCTGCCGGCCACGTTCGTGGGGGCCGACCCGATCTTCGACGTCGCCCTCGTCCGCATCCCGACGCCCGTGAAGGGCACGCTGCCGGTGGCGATGCTCGGCGACTCGAGCCAGCTCGTGGTCGGCGAGGACGTGGCGGTCATCGGCAACCCGCTCGGACTGGACCAGACGCTGACGCACGGCATCGTCTCGGCGGTCAACCGCGCCGTGCCGGGCGCGGCGTGGTCGCTGACCGAGCCGATGATCCAGACCGACGCGTCGATCAACCCGGGCAACTCGGGCGGGCCGATGATCGACCCGTGCGGGCGCGTGGTCGGGATCACGACGGCGATCCTCCCCGAGGCACAGAACATCGGGTTCGCGGTGCCCGTCAACCTGGTGAAGGCGATCATCCCGCAGCTGCTCGAGAAGGGCCGCGTCGTCCGGCCGTGGCTCGGCGTGCAGGGGCAGTTCGTGCTCCCCGAGCTGAAGGACCTGCTGAAAGTGCCGCTGGTGAACGGCTTCCTCGTGGAGGCGGTCGAGCCGGGCAGCCCGGCCGAGAAGCAGGGGGTGCGCGGCGGGCTGTTCGAGCTGACGATCGAGGGGCAGCCGGTCCTGCTCGGCGGCGACATCATCACCAAGGTGAACGACGTGCTTCTGGAAGATCCCGGCAAGCTGGCGAAGCTGCTGGAGGCGCTGAAGGTGGGCAGCACGGTGAATCTGACGCTGTTCCGCGAGGGGAAGGTGCTGGACGTCACCCTGACGCTGACCGAGCGCCCGATCCTGCTCTGGGACGTGCCGGCGCGGGCGTCGGCCGCCGGCGCCGGAGGGGCGGCCGGGACGACGGGATCGGCGGCCATGCGCGTGCCGACCGCATCGCCCGGCAGGTTCCGGTTCTGAGCGCGGCGCCGGCGCCGCGGCGCCGGCCTCGAGCGGCTATCGGACGGACCCGGCCTGCGCCCTGGCGCCGGGTCCGCTCCTGCCTCCGCCCCGGGGCACGAAGATCCGCTTCGGCATGACGACGTGCACCCCCCTGGTGCCGTCCACCACCTGCGTGACGATCAGGTCGCCCGCCGCGCTGGTCAGCATGTAGGCGTCCTCGCGCGTCATGCCCTTCGTCGTCGCCAGGAAGTCCACCATCTCGCGCGTGGCGATCCGCGCCGCCTCGGTCAGGTCCTCGTCCATCCCCATCGTGATCCACCCGGTCGGCGTCTCGGCCCGGGGCCAGGTGAGGTGCAGGTCCTTGCGGACGATGAAGCGGAAGGTGCCGACGAGCGAAGTCTCGAGCGCCGTGATGTCCACCTCGCCGTCGCCCTGGGCGGCGTGGCCGTCGCCGACCTCGAACAGGGCGCCGGGGACGTTCACCGGGATGTAGAGCGTGGTGCCGGCGACGAGGTCCTTGTTGTCGATGTTGCCGGCGTGGCGGCCCGGCGGGGCGCTGCTCACGCGGCCGGCGGCGGGCGGCGGCGCGACGCCCATGCTGCCGAAGAAGGGGCGCAGCGGGATCTCGATGCCCGGGGCGAACCGGCCGATCATCCGCTTCCCGTCGAGCGGCACGATCTTCATCGCGCTCGTGGGGAAGTCCTGCGGCAGGAAGCCGCCGCGCGGGCTGAACGCGTTGTAGGCGTACGGGATCGCGAGGTCGATCTTGTCGATGCGCACCTCGAGCACGTCGCCGGGCTCGGCCCCCTCGACGTAGATCGGCCCGGTCAGGATGTGGCCGCCGGGCCCCTTGTTGGTGACCTTCGCGACGATCTCCCGCAGGGCGGGCTCGACCTGGTCGGGCGGGACGCCGGCCCCCTCGAGGCGCGCGGGCGTGGAGGTGATGAGCGTGTGGACGCGGACCTCGTCGCCCGACCGGATCCGCATCACCGGCGGCGCGGCGGCGTCGTAGTAGCCGTAGGCCACGGTGGACGGCGTGGCCGGGAGATCCTTGACCGTCGGCCTGGCCTGGCCGGCCGGCTTCGGCGCGGCCGGAGCCTGCGCCAGGGCGGCGGCGGGCAGGAAGGCGACGAACAGCAGGGCTGCGGTTCGATGTGATTTCATGACCGGGCATTGTAATCCGCGGCCCGCTCCCGCATACAATGCACGGACCATGTCCGACGCCGAGATCCCGGCGCCAGTCACCCGAGCCGTTCCGCACCCATTCGTCTGGCTCGTCCTGTACTTCCCGCTCGGGCTGGCGAACGGGTTCCCGGCCGTCGCGCTCGGCTACCTCGGGATCCGCGCCGGCCTCGACGTGTCGTCGGTGGCGGCGATCGTCGGGATGACGTTCATCGGGGGCGGGTGGAAGTTCCTCTGGGCGCCGGTCGGCGACTACACGCTGTCGCGCAAGCGGTGGTACCTGATCTCGATCGCGGCGATCTCGGCCGGGCTGCTGGCGATGACGGCCATCCCGCTGACGCGCGAGACCGCGCCGGTCCTCTCCGCGCTGACGCTGTTCACGATCGTGGCGGCCACCTTCAGCGCCTTCGCGACCGAGGGGCTGATGGCGCACAACACGACGCCGGCCACGCGGGGGAGGGCGGCCGGGTGGTTCCAGGCCGGCAACCAGTTCGGCCAGACGGCCGGCGGCGGCCTCGCGCTCTGGCTGATCGTCCATTCGCCGGCGCCGTGGGTAGGCGGCCTGGCGCTGGCCGGCCTGCTGGCCGCGTGCGCGCTCGCGCTGGTCGGGCTGGAGGAGCCGCCGCGCGCGCTGGCCGGCGCGTCGGTCGGCGCGAAGGTGGGCGACGCCTGGCGCGAGCTGCTCGACGTCCTCCGATCCCGGGCCGGGCGGATCGCCCTCGTCCTGGCCATCCTGCCGATCGGGACCGGCGCGGCGATGTTCCTGTTCGGCGCGATCGCGCCGGAGTTCCACGCGTCGGCCGACGTCGTGTCGTCGGTGCTCGGCCTGGGCGGCGGGATCGTGATCGTCGCCGGCTGCTTCGTGGGCGGCCGGCTGGCCGACCGGGTGCCGAAGCCGGCGGCCTATGCCGTCTCGTGCGGCCTCGGCCTGGCGGCCTGCGTGGTGATGGCCGCGTCGCCGCGCACCTCGGCGAGCTTCGCCGCCACGACGCTCTTCTACATCTTCACGCTGGGGATGGTGACCGCGTCGTTCACGGGCCTCGTGCTGGCGATCATCGGCGACACCGCGGCAGCGACCAAGATCAACCTGTTCTTCGCCATCAACACGCTGTTCAGCCTCGGGATGCTGCGCGCGGCCGGCTGGGCGCACGACGCCTGGTCCACCAACGGCATGCTGCTGACCGAAGCGACGGTGGGCGCGGCCGCGCTGGTGGTGTTCGTGCTGCTCTCGCGGCGGATCCGCGGCCGGTAGCTCTCGGCGGATCACGGTCGGAGGCCGGGCCGCGGAGCAGCCCTCGGCGGACCACGGCCGACCGCCGACAGTCGACCGCCGACAGTCGATCAGAAGTCCGCGTTCTTCGGCGTGCGCGGGAAGGGGATGACGTCGCGGATGTTCGACAGGCCCGTGACGTAGTTGAGCGCCCGCTCGAACCCGAGGCCGAACCCCGCGTGCGGCACCGTGCCGTAGCGCCGCAGGTCGCGGTACCACCAGTAGGCGCGCGCGTCCAGCCCCACCTCGGCGATCCGCCGGTCGAGCACGTCGAGCCGCTCCTCGCGCTGGCTGCCGCCGATGATCTCGCCGATGCCCGGCGCCAGCACGTCCATCGCCGCCACCGTGCGCCCGTCGTCGTTCAGGCGCATGTAGAACGCCTTGATGTCCTTCGGGTAGTCGGTGACGACGACCGGGCGCCCCACCAGCGTCTCGGTCAGGTAGCGCTCGTGCTCGGACTGCAGGTCGATGCCCCAGCGGACCGGGTACTCGAACGCCTCGCGCGACTGCTCCAGCGCCGCGATCGCCTCGGTGTAGGTCATCCGCTCGAAGCTCGACTCGACGAACGCCTCGAGGCGCGCGACGCAGGTCTTGTCCACGCGCTCGGCGAAGAACGCCATGTCGTCCTGCCGCTCCTCGAGCACCGCGCGGAAGATCGCGCGCAGGAAGTCCTCGGCCAGCCTGGCGTCGTCGTCGAGGCTGGCGAACGCGATCTCGGGCTCGATCATCCAGAACTCGGCGAGGTGGCGGCTCGTATTCGAGTTCTCGGCCCGAAAGGTCGGCCCGAACGTGTAGACGCGGCTGAGCGCGAGGCAGTACGTCTCGACGTTGAGCTGGCCCGACACGGTGAGGAACGCCTGGCGGCCGAAGAAGTCCTCGGCAAAGTCGATCGCCCCCTCGGGCGTGCGCGGGAGGTTCGCGAGATCGAGCGTCGAGACGCGGAACATCTCGCCGGCCCCCTCGGCGTCGCTTGCCGTGATGATCGGCGTATGCACCCAGTAGAAGCCCCGCTCGTGGAAGAAGCGGTGGACGGCCATCGCCATCGCGTGACGGACGCGCGCCACCGCCCCGAACGTGTTGGTGCGCGGCCGGAGGTGCGCGACCTCGCGCAGGTACTCGTACGTGTGGGGCTTGGGCGACACCGGGTAGGTGTCCGGGTCGTCCACCAGGCCCACCACGCGCACCGCGTCGGCGCGCACTTCGAGGGCCTGGCCCTTCCCCTCTGACGCCACCAGCGTCCCGTCGATCTCGACCGAGCAGCCGGTGGTCAGCCGCAGCACGTCGGCCTGGTAGTTGGGCAGCGTGGACGGGACGACCGCCTGGACCGGGTTGAAGCAGGTGCCGTCGTTCACGTGCAGGAACGAGAGGCCGGCCTTCGAGTCCCGGCGCGTCCGCACCCAGCCCTTGACCGTGACGGGCGTGCCCACCGGGACCGCGCCGCCCAGCAGGTCCGCAATCTTGTACCAAGCCATCGAGCGACTCCTTGAACCTCCCATCATACCGGTTCCGGCGGCGGCCCGGCTGCCGGCCGGCGGTCGGCCCGCCGGCCGGCAACCGGGCCCTCCGACGACGATCCGGCTACCTGCCGGCGGCCCGCGCCTTCCAATACGCCGGCAGGTCCGTGCCCATCACGGCGCGGTAGGCGACGCGCGCCTCCTCCAGGTTCTTCTCGATCGCCGCGAGCACCTCGACCGACGTGTCGGTCGGCCTGAAGTCCATGCCGCCGGCCACGTCTCCCGCCCCCGGCCCGACTTCGCCGTTCAGCCAGAGCAGGTTCATGTAGATCCGGTAGGCCTGCTGGAAGTACTTGTCGTCGCTCAGGCGCGCCGCCGGCTCGAGCAGCCGATCCTCGACTGCCACGAGCCTGGCCATGATGGCGGACACGTCGTCGAGCGAGGCCTTCGGCCCCTTCTCGGCCCTGAGGCCGCGCTGCACTTCCTCGAGCTCGCGCCGCGCGATCTCGAGGTTGTTGATCATGTCGGCCGTCTCGGTGATGTCGTCGCGGATGCGGAGCTTCAGCGTCAGCGAGGCGGCCAGGTCGGCGTCGCTGCCGGGGATCTTCGGGTCGCGCAGGATGTCGAGCGGGGCCGAGAGCGTGCGGCCGTCCACGGTCAGCCGGACCGTGTACCTCCCGGGATTCGCGTACGGCCCGGCGCCCGCTTCCTCGAGGCCCCAGTGCGTGACGGGGCGCTCGTGCTTGCCGCGGAACCGCGGCTCGTCGAGCAGGTACGGGTTCTCGGGCGGCGCGGCGCGCAGTTCGACCAGGTGCGGCCCCTCGTAGCGCATGTCCCAGCGCACGCGGTTCAGCCCGGCCCGGGCGGACTCGGTCAGCGTCCGGACCGGCTTGCCCTGGGCGTCGAGGATCGCGATCGTCACCGGGGCCTTCGGCGCGGCCTTCAGCGAGAAGTCGAGGATCGCCAGCCCGCCGTCGGTGTAGCGGTAGGTCGGCCGCGGCGTGAACAGCCGCACCGGCGGCTCCGACGCGTCGGCCGCCATCTGCTCGAGCGGCGAGACGTCGTCGAGCACGTAGAGCCCGCGGCCGTAGGTGGAGACCGCCACGTCGTGATAGGCCTTCTGCGTCGCGATCCAGGTCACCGGCGCCGGCGGCAGCCCCGCGCGAAGCTGGGTCCAGTGCGCGCCGCCGTCGAGCGAGTAGAAGAAGGCGTGGCCGGTGCCGGCGAACAGCAGGTTCTTCTGGTTCGGCGACTCGGCCACCGAGCGCACGTAGGACAGCGGGTGGTCCGACGGCAGGCCGTCGCTGATCTTCCTCCACGTCCGCCCGAAGTCGGTCGTCCTGTAGATGAACGGGTTCCGGTTGTCCATCAGGTGGGCATCCACCGCGACGTACGCCGTGCCCGCGTCGAAGTGCGACGGCGCGATCTGCGTGACCACGCCCCACGCCGGCAGGCCCGGCATCGCCTTGGTCACGTTGGCCCACTCGGCGCCGCCGTCCCTGGTCACCCACACCTGGCCGTCATTGGTGCCGGCCCAGATGAGCCCCTTCTGCACGTCCGAGAACGCGATCGCGAACACCACCTCGCCGTAGAACTGCCCGAGGTTGTCGCCCACCAGGCCGCCCGACGGGACGATCCGGCTCGGGTCCTTGGTGGAGAGGTCCGGGCTGATCGGGCGCCAGCTCTGGCCGGCGTTGGTCGTCTCGAGGATGACCTGGCAGCCGTAGAGGACGCGGTTGTGGTCGAACGGATCGATCGCGAGCGGCGCCGTCCAGTGGCAGCGGTACTTCACGTCGTTGGGCGCCGAGTCGAGCGTGATCATCGACGGCGCCACCGAGCGGGCGACCTTCGTCCGGGCGTCGTAGCGCGTCACCTTGTTGCCGTAGCAGGTGGCCCAGACGATGTTCGGGTCGGCCGTGTCGGGGACCGTGAACCCCGACTCGCAGCCGCCGAGGTGGTGCTCCCACGGCTGCCCGGTGAAGTAGGCGGTCGGGAGGAGTTCGGGCTCGGTCACGGCGCCGCGCAAGGTCCCGTCGTCCTGCATGTTGCTGTAGACCTTGTAGGGGATCTCGTTGTCCACGGCGACGTGGTACATCTGGCCGATGGGCAGCAGCGGCCTCAGGAAGCTCCGGCCGTGCTGCTCGGTGATGATGACGCCGCCGTCGTCGGTGATGGCGAACCGGTCGGCGTTGAGCGGGTCGATCCAGATGTCGTGCGTGTCGCCGCTCCACTGCTTCTCGTAGAAGGTCCTGCCGCCGTCGGTCGAGACCCAGAACGAGCTGTTGGCCACCATGATCTCGTCCTCGTTGCGGGGCGAGACCGCGAGGCGGATGTAGTAGCCGGCCCGGCCGATCAGCCCGCGCTGCCAGTTGACGACGCGCCAGGTCCTGCCGCCGTCGTCCGAGCGCCAGAGCGAGCCCTGGTCCTTCGTCTGGATGAGCGCGTAGACGCGGTTGGAGTCGGACGGGGCGATGGCCACGTCGATCTTGCCGAGCGGCGACTTCGGCAGCCCGTGCCCTTCCACGCGGGTCCACGTCGTGCCGCCGTCGTGCGTGACGAAGATGCCGCTGCCCGGGCCGCCGCCGAGTTCCGCCCACGGGTGCATCTCGACCTGCCAGGTGCCGGCGATGAGCGTTTGCGGATCGACCGGGTCCATGGTCAGGCCCGAGCACCCGGTGTTCTCGTCCACGAAGAGGACGCGCGTCCAGCGCTTGCCGCCGTCGGTCGTCCGGAAGACGCCCCGGTCCTGCTGCGGCCCCGTCGCCCGCCCCTCGGCGCACGCGTAGACGATGTCGGGGTTGCGCGGATGGACGATCATCCGCCCGATCCGCCCGGTTTCCTCGAGCCCCATGTGGGTCCAGGTCTTGCCGGCGTCGGCCGACTTGTAGACGCCGTCGCCGATGACGTCGCTGTCGCGGATGGTCCACGCCTCGCCGGTGCCCGCCCACACGATCGACGGGTCGGAGGGGGCGACGGCCAGCGAGCCGATCGCGGCGACCGGCTCGTTGTCGAAGATCGGCTTCCAGTGCACGCCGCGGTCGGTGGACTTCCAGACGCCGCCCGAGGCGGCGCCGACGTAGTACACGGAGGGGTCGCCGGGCACGCCGGCGACGGCCGCCGCGCGGTTGCCGACGGCCGGCCCGAGGAAGCGGAACTGCAGGCCGGCGGGCTGCGCCGCGCGGTCCTGCGACTGGGCGAACAGCGTCAGGCTGGCGGCGATGGCGATGGCCACGCCGGCCAGGAGTCGAAGCAATCGGTGTTGAAGCATGGGATGAAGGTCCTCCGGTCGGAACGGACCCTCATTGTGGCACAGATGCGGCGGGGCCGCCCCCGGCGGCGGGCGCCCGCCGCGCGCGTCGGGTTACTTCGCGTTGACGACGTAGGAGGCGGCCGCCTGCTGGAGCAGCCGGTCCGTCGTGCGGCCGGCAATCGCCTCGCACGACGTGTTGAACCGGAAGACGTAGCCGTCGGGCAGCGTCGGCAGGTGCGGCGGGTTGCGGTAGAGCCATTCCTCGCTGGCGGTGTTCTCCTGCTCGACGAACGTGCTCATCGGGTCCCGCGCGGAGAAGTGCTGCTGGACCAGGTTGTTCTTCACGAAGTCCGGCTTGCCGAGCAGCAGGTAGACGCGGCCGCAGTCGTTCCAGACGCTCTTGCCGTTGATGCGGTACCGCCTCTCGGCCGACAGGATGCGCCCCTCGAACTCGTCGCGGACCGGGTTGACGGCGCTCGAGGGATCGGGGTTGCGCGCGAGCCAGAAGCTCTCGCGGAACTCGTTCCGCCGGGCCGGCGCGACCTTCTTCGCCTGGTCGCGCTCGGTCTTCATCATCAGGGGCGCCACCTGGTCGAGCCAGCGCTTCCACTGGTCGTTCGACATCGGCGCCTGGTCCTGGCGGGCCGCCACGACGGCCGACAGGACGGCCAGCAGAAGAGCCGGGAGGAGCATCCGCTTCATGGGTTCATCATACGCGGATTCGCGTCGGCCGGCCGGCGCCCGGCGATGTACAATCCGCCGTGATGCTCCGGAAGCGGCGGCGCGAGCCGGCCGAGTTCGACGTCTTCCTCTGCTGCGCCGACGACCCGGACACCGAGACCGCGTCCACGGTGACGGCGTCGCTGCGGCGGGCGGGCTTTCAGGTCAGGCTCGGCTCCGATTCGCCAGGCGCCGCTTCCGGCGCCGCGTCGGCCGCCGCGATCGACGACATCCCCGATTTCGTCCTGCTGCTGACGCCGGCGACCGTTGACGCGCTCTCGACCGGCGCGCACCCGGTTCGCGACCAGGTCGCCCGCGCCCTCGCCACGGACCGGAACACCGTCCGCGTGTTCGACGCGGCCGGGCCGCGGCCCGAAAACGCCGGGGCCTGGCCGGGCCTCGAGGCGCTGGCCGCCCGGCAGGCGGTCACCTACGATCCCGACCGCCTCGCCGAGTCGCTCTCGATCCTGCAGCACAGCCTGTCGAGCGAGGCGACGGTTGCCGAGCGCCACCTGATGCGCCGGACGCGGCGGCTGTTCCTCTTCGCGGCGCTGTGCGTGCTGGCCGGGTTCACGTGGCAGACGGCACCGCTGCTCGTCAGGGCCTGGAGGCAGCCCAGGCCGCTGCCGCCGGTGCCCCCGTTCGCGCTCTACTGGGCGGGCTTCGCCGAGCGCGACGCCGGCGGCGTGGCCACCGAGGTCGCCCTGGGGCCCGGCGCGGTGGTGTCGGGCGGGGACCGCATCCGCGTGGTGTTCAGCCCCAGCGCGGACGGCTACGCCTACGTCGTCGCCAGGGACGCGCGCGGCCGCGTGTCGGTGCTGTTTCCCACCGACATCCTGAAGGACGCCAGCCGCGTGCGCGCGGGCCGCGTGTACGACGCGCCAGTCGAGTCCGACTGGCTGACGATCGACCCGCAAGCCGGCCTCGACGCGATCTACGTGTTCGCCAGCTACGATTCGCTGCAGAACCTCGAGGAGCTGGTCGAGCAGGAGGAGACGCCGGGCAGCGCCGCCGAGCGGCGCCAGTTGGTCGATCAGACCATCGCCGGCCTCCTGGACGGCCGGCATTACCAGTACGGCCGGCGCGTCTGGATCGGGACCATGCAGGACGTCGATCCGTCGCTGGCGCCCGCGCCGGGCCCGAAGACCCTCAGCGTGCCCGGGTCCGGCGGGCACCCCCTCACGCACGCCGCGCTCGTCCAGCCCGGCCTCGTCAGCGCCCTCGCCGAGATCAAGCTCCGGTTCGCGCCGGCCCGGTAGGCGTCCACGCGCCCGACCATCGCGCGGCGAGGGGGGCTGCGCCTCGCGCCGGCGCGCTCCCGTGGCCTCCTCCGGCGGCGGCGTGTTGCCGCCGTTTTTGCTGTGCTAGACTCCCCGACGTTCTGGCTTCCCCCCT
>JAJXZZ010000230.1 GCA_021779795.1 Acidobacteriota bacterium
GAGCCCCGAGACGGCCGTGTAGCCCCAGGCCGCCGCGGCCCAGCCGGCGGCGACGGCGCCAATCAGGCCGGCCACCGCGGTGGCGGCATTGAAGATGCCGAGGCCGGCGCCCTTGCCCGCGGGCGAGAGCTCGGCCGCCATGGCGGTGCCGGCCACGCTCAGCGGCGACCAGGCCAGGACGATGACGACGAAGCTGCCCATGGCGAGATAGCTGCGGCCCGCGAGCGCGGGCGCAGGTCCCAGGAGCGCCAGGCCCGAGAACGCGGCGAGCCGCATCAGCAGGCCGATCTCCAGGACGCGGAGCGATCCCAGCCGTTCGGCCAGGCGACCGGCCGGCGAGTAGAGCAGCAGGCCCAGCGTCGCCGCCAGGGCGAAGGCAGCGGACGAGCGGGCGGGCGCGACGCCGAAGCCGTGCTGCATCATGACCGGGTAGAGCGAGAAGATGGTGGAGGCGCCGCCGAACGACGCCAGCCACAGCAGCGTGAACCCGCCGAAGGGCGAGCGCAGCGTCGATCCCTGGCCGGCCAGCGCCCGCAGGTCCGGGCGGTGGAACAGCCGCTGCGGCGAGAGCGCCGACGCCTCGCAGTGCCTGACCGGGTGCGCCAGGACCGGAGCCGGGGCGGTGGCCGGCGGCGCCGGCGGCGTTCTCGTCGTCATCCACCCCTGGATGGCCGCGGCAACGCACAGGGCCGCCGCCACGGCGAGCCCGGCCAGCGCGTGCGAGAGGCTCAACAGGCCGGCGAGCAGCAGCCCGGCCACCTGCCCGCCGCCGTAGAAGGTCTGCAGCCACCCGATGCGCTCGTCCCACTCCGGTTCCGGGTGAGCCTCGACCACGAACAGGTTGGCGACCGTCGCGCTGGCGGCCGCCGCGAGGCCGAGTTCGAGCGCGAGCGCCAGGCGGGCCGCCGTCGAACTGGCCAGGACGAAGAGGACAAGGCCGGCGGCGAGGGCGACCAGGCCGCCCGAGAGCAGGACGCGGTGCAGCCGGTAACGGTCGGCCAGGCTGCCGAAGGCGGGCGCGACGAGGCCGCCGAGACTGAGCGCCCCCATGACCAGGCCGACCTGCGCCGGGTTTCCGCCTCCGCCGCCAACGACAAGCGGAAGGGCGATGGGGATGAGCCCCGCCACAACGGTCCCTTGGAGGGCGTACGCGATGTACCACGATTCGATGCGGGTCATCTGCTCGTCGGGCGTACACACCCAGTGTAACCGACCACGAGCCCCCGGCCCGCGCCGCCCGCGTGCCGGGGCCGCGCACATCTGCTATCGTATCGTTCGATCCATGTCGGTCACGTCGCTCGGAAACCTGTCGGACGCTCCTTCCTGTCCGACTCCCTGGGGACGAGCATGTCTGACGCCTGGCTTCAAGTCAGTGACGGCGCGAACCCGCGACGGGTGGCGATCGAGAAGGACGTCTTCACGATCGGCCGCCGGGCCGGCAACGACCTCAAGCTGAGCGCCGCCGACGTCTCGCGCGAGCACGCCGAGATCGCGCGCCAGGGCGAACAGTTCGTCCTGCGCGATCGCCGGTCCAAGTTCGGGACCTTCGTGAATGGCGCGCGCGTGACCGAGCACCCGCTGCGGCACGGCGACACGATACGGCTCGGCCAGGGCGGCGGCATCGAGATGCTGTTCTTCTGCCAGCCGGTGACGGCGCTGCGCTCGTCGGCCGCGCCGCTCGGCGATCGGACGGTGACGACGGCCGCGGGCGACCTGCGGCAGGTGGCGGCGCTGCTCGAGGCGCTTCGGGCCCTCGGATCGGCCAGGCTGCTCGACGAAGTGCTCGCGATGGTCATCGACTCGGCCATCGACCTCGGCGGAGCCGAGCGCGGGTTCATCATGCTCGCCGACGCGGGCGGACGGCTCGAGTTCAAGCTCGCCCGGGCGCGCGGGCACGTGACGCTGCCAGGCCAGACCTTCGAGACCAGTCGAAAGATTCCCGAGGAGGTGTTCGGGACGGGCGAGATGCGGGTCGAGCTGGACCTGCTCGACGGCGACCTGCCCGCCGCGCACGCCGTGACGATTGCCATCGGCATCCGCCACGTCGTCTGCGTCCCGCTCCGCCTGGTGCGCTACGTGGACGTGGGCGAGACGCCGGCCGAGGAGAAGCGGATCGGCGTCCTCTACCTCGACAGCCCCGAGCAGGGCACGCTGGCGTCGCCGGCGGTCCACGCGGGCCTCGAAACGCTGGCGGCCGAGGCGGCGGTGGCCATCGAGAACGCGCGGCTCTACCGTGAGGCGGTCGAGAAGGCGAAGATCGAGCAGGAGTTGCAGATTGCGGCCGAGATCCAGCAGGCGCTGCTGCCGCCGCCCGCCTGGTCGGCCGAGCATTTCGAGGCCGTCGGCTGCAGCGTCCCGTGCCGCGCGGTCGGGGGAGACTTCTTCGAATACCTGACGATGGCCGACGGGTCGGCCGGGTTCGTCGTCGCCGACGTGTCGGGCAAGGGCGCCCCGGCCGCGCTGCTGACCGCGGTCACGCAGGGCGTCCTCGCCACGCAGACGACCTACGGCGGCGGGCCGGCTGCCGCGCTGTCGCGCGTCAACGAGGTCCTGGTGCGCCGCGCCACCGGGTCGCGCTTCGTCACCGTCTTCTTCGCCGCCCTGTCGAAGGACGGGCGCCTCGTCTACAGCAACGCCGGCCACAACCCGCCCATTCTCGTCTCGGGCTCGACCGTGCGCCGGCTCGAGGCGGGCGGCCTCATCTGCGGGCTGTTCGAGCACGCGTCGTACGCGGAGGAGACGGTCCAGCTGAGCCCTGGCGACGTCCTGCTCATCTTCAGCGACGGCGTGTCCGAGGCGCTGAACGCGGCGGGCGAGGAGTTCGGCGACGAGCGGATCCTGCGCTGCATGAAGGCGCACGCGCAGGGGAGCGTGCGGGAGGTGCTCGACTGCCTCGTCCAGACGGTGAGGACGTTCGCGTCCGGCGCCACGCAGAGCGACGACATCACGGCCGTCGTCGTCCGCTACCGCGGCCAGTAGGCAGGCAGGGGTCGGAGCGGCCGCTCCGACCCCCCGGCCGTCAGAACTTGACCGAGTAGCTGACCTCGTACTCCCACTGATTCATCGACAGCGCGATCTGCTGCTGGCCCGGCGCCTCGAGCGGGTTCGGCCCGCTGATCGTGTGGGGCAGCGCGCGCATGATCGCGAGGTTGATCGCCTTCCGCTCGCCGATCTCCTTGCTCAGGCCGAACGTCACGTGCTGCTCGACGACGCCCGGGGCGAGGATGTTGAAGAGGACCTCGGACGAGGGGACCGGCTGGCGGCCGTACGAGTACCCGCCCCGCCACGTGAAGCCATGGGCGCCGCGGTACTGCGCGCCCGTCTTCAGCGTCGTCATGTTCCGCCACCCGAACCCCGCGCCGTTGTCGTCACCGAGCTGGGCGGTCATCAGGTTGGGCAGGAGCGGGTTGGCGATCGACTTCACCTCGCTGTAACGCACCTGCTGCAGGTCCACGGCGATGTCGACGACGGGGGCCGGCTTGACCGCGATGCCAACCACCCAGTTGGAGGGGATGTCGAAGCCGCCGTGCTCGGCGAAGAGACCCGAGAAATTGTCGAACTTGGTCATCTTGGTGCGGCTCTGGTAGGAGGCGCCGACCGAGAGGTACCGCGACAGCTGGCCCAGGTAGCCAACGCGCACGCCCACGCCGAAGGCGTTGGCGGGGGAGTTGTTGGTCAGCTTGTCCGGCGCGCTCGAGAACATCGAGAAGGCCTGGAGGCCCCTGGCGTCGAACCGCTGGTAGGCCAGCAGGAGGCTGGCGCCGACGGCATGCCGGCCGGCGAACTTCTTCGACACGTTGGGCGCCACGAACACCTGCATCACGTTGACGCCGGTCGGGACGCTGCCGCCGAATACGGACGCGTCGTACGTGGTGTTCATGCCGCCGTTGCCATAGAGCGCCACGCCGAAGGCGGTCGTCGGGTTCAGCTTCCAGGTCACGGCGGCGTGCGGCAGGGCGAACCACTTGCTGCCGCTCGTCACGCGGCCGGGGGCGAGGCCGAACGTGCCGGGGTAGCCGGACGGGGTGCCCGTGACCTGGAAGTCGCGGTTGGGGTTGAAGGCCGCGGCGCCGAAGTCGAGGCCCGGTCCCGAGAAGACCCCCGCGGCCGGGTTCGTGGCCGCGTCCATCGGGCCGAACCAGAGGGCGACGCCGGCGCCGGCCATGCCTTTCTGCTCGGTGCCGAAACCGTGGGAGAAGTAGCCGTCGGTGGCCATGAGCGATGCCGGCATGGCGACCGCCAGCAGCCCGGCCAGGAGGGCGACGAGCGCGAAACGAGTCCGCATGAACAGATCCTTTCCGAGACACGAATGAAGACCGGGGGCGTGAATTGGGGGCGTCGTCCGCAGTGGGGGAAAGCGGACGATTTGTGAAGAGATTCACGAACGACCAAGAACGTTACAGCCGTTCCTGACGGTCCCGGTCCAGAAGGGCCGGCGCGGCGGCCTGTTGTTCCGTTCGTTCACAAGGTGGGCAGGCCGAAAGGCGCCCCCGGCCGGCGCGCGGCCTCGGCGTGCCGGCCAGCTGGGCCATTGACGCCCGCCCGCGGGAAGCACAGAATCCCCGGGTCGGGTGCTCTCACTCCAAGGAGGACGTCATGCCCATGTCTCGGCGTGCGCTGGCTGAGTTCTTCGGGACCTTCTGGCTCGTCTTCGGCGGATGCGGCAGCGCGGTGCTGGCCGCGGGCTTCCCGGGTTTCGGCATCGGCTTTGCCGGGGTCGCGCTGGCCTTCGGCCTGACGCTGCTGACGATGGCCTTCGCCATCGGCCACATTTCCGGGTGTCACATCAACCCGGCGGTCACGGTCGGGCTCGTCGTCGGCAAGCGCTTTCCGGCATCCGAGATGCTGCCCTACGTCGTCGCCCAGGTGGCGGGCGGGATGGTGGCGGCGCTCGTGCTGTACGTGATTGCCAGCGGCGCGTCGGGCTTCAGCCTCGACGCGGGCTTTGCCTCGAACGGCTACGGCCTTCACTCGCCCGGCCACTACTCGCTCGTGGCCTGCCTGGTGTCCGAGGTCGTGCTGACGTTCTTCTTCCTGTTCGTGATCCTCGGCGCGACCGACTCGCGCGCGCCGAAGGGGTTTGCGCCGATCGCGATCGGGCTCTGCCTGACGCTCGTCCACCTGATCGGGATCCCGGTGACCAACCTGTCGGTCAACCCGGCGCGCAGCACCGGCCCGGCGGTCATCGTCGGCGGCTGGGCGATCCAGCAGCTCTGGCTCTTCTGGGTGGCGCCCATCGTCGGCGGGGCGCTCGCGGGGCTGGTCTACCCGCTGGTGGCGGGGAAGCCGGCTGAGGCCGGGAAGTAGTGGCCAGTGGCTCGTGATCAGTGGCCGGTCGATCACGCGTGACGGGCCGGCCGCCGGCCACTGACCGCTAGACAGGCGCCAGTCACTCGCGGCTGCTCACCGGCCTCGAACGCGGCGCCCGCAGGCAGGCGCGCGCTTGGTATAGTGGAACGCGCGTGCAGCTGCGACTTCCCCTGTTCGAACCGCCTCGGCGCCGGACGTCCGCCTCTACGCACGACGTGCTGGCCGTGGG
>JAJXZZ010000231.1 GCA_021779795.1 Acidobacteriota bacterium
GCTGCAGGCGGCCTGCGCCTACCCGGTGACCGCGCCGATCACGGTCCGCACGCACACGGCCAAGGTCCGGCAGGCCCGCCGCCACGTGATCGACCTGCTGCTGTCCACCCATTACGGCGAGTGCTACAGCTGCAAGCGCAACAACAACTGCGAGCTGCAGACGCTGGCGAACGAGTACGGCGTCGACTACTACCGCTTCGGCCACGTCGCCGCGTCGCGGTTCCCCGTGGACCGGTCGAGCCACTCGGTCGTGCGGGACATGGACAAGTGCGTCCTCTGCCGCCGGTGCGTGCGCACCTGCATCGACGTGCAGGAGGTCGGCGTGCTCGAGGCCGTCGGGCGCAGCGACCGGACCCGCATCTCGACCTACCTCGACAAGCCGCTCGGCGAGGTGGTCTGCATCAACTGCGGGCAGTGCATCAACCGGTGCCCGACCGGGGCGCTCCACGCCAACGACGCCTCCGACGAGGTCTGGCGCGCCATCGACGACCCGGCCAAGCACGTCGTCATCCAGACCGCGCCGAGCCCGCGGGCCGGCATCGGCGAGTGCTTCGGCCTCGAGCCGGGCACGCCGATGACCTACCAGATGAACACCGCCCTCCGGCTGTGCGGCTTCGACAAGGTGTTCGACACCAACTTCACGGCCGACCTGACGATTCTCGAGGAGGGGACCGAACTGCTGACGCGGCTCCACGCCGCCCTGGTGAAGCACGAGCCGGTGGCGCTGCCGCAGTTCACCAGTTGCTCGCCCGGCTGGGTCAAGTACCTGGAGCACTTCTACCCCGAGTACATCCCGAACCTGTCGTCGGCCAAGAGCCCGCAGCAGATGTTCGGCGCCGTCATCAAGACGTACTACGCCCGGCTGAACGGCCTCGACCCCAAGGACATCGTCACCGTCGCGCTGATGCCGTGCTCGGCGAAGAAGTTCGAGTGCAACCGGCCCGAGATGAACGCCAGCGGGTTCAAGGACGTGGACTACGGCCTGACGACGCGGGAGCTGGCGCAGATGATGAAGGAGGCGGGCATCAACCTGCCCGACATGCCGAAGAGCCCGTTCGACGACCCGTTCGGCGACCGGACGGGATCGGGCGTCATCTTCGGGGCGACCGGCGGCGTGATGGAGGCCGCGCTCAGGACCGTCCTGGAGCTGGTGACCGGCGGGAAGGTCGAGAACCTGTTCGAGGACGCGAACATCGTCGCGGTGCGCGGCTTCGACGGCGTGCGCTACGTCGAGCTGCCCGTGCCGGCCGTCGCGCCCGAGGTGGCGCCGATCCTCAAGCACCTCATCCCGAGCTGGGACTTCCTGAAGGGCGCCACGCTGAAAGTGGCCGTGGCCCACGGCACCGCGAACGCCCGGAAGGTCATGGAGAACATCAAGGCCGGAGGCCCGTTCGCCCAGTGCCACTTCATCGAGTTCATGGGATGCCCGGGCGGGTGCCTCGGCGGCGGCGGCCAGCCGATCCCGACGTCGCCCGAGATCCGGGCGGCGCGGGCGCGGGCGATCTATGCCGAGGACGCCAGCAGCGAGGTGCGCAAGTCGCACGAGAACCCGGCGGTGCTGCGGCTCTACGGCGAGTTCCTCACCGACGGGCCGTGCGGTCACCTGTCGCACCAGTTGCTGCACACGCACTACACGCCGAGGGGGAAGTTCATCGGGTAGGGAACAGGGATGGGGGAACAGGGACGAGGGAGGAAAGAGACGCCCGGCAGAGCTTGACGAGAGGGGGGGCCAGGCGTAAGTTGTCGGTACCCGAGTCTGACATACCGAGCGCGAGTTGGGGCCGGACCCAACGGATCCCGTCCCCGCAAACCACCGGGAAGCGCGGCTGAGGCTGGCGCGCCGGTCGCGCCGGCGGCAGGCTCGAGGGAGGCAGTCCACACCATCTCTGCTGAAAGGAGGGACGAGTCAGTCGGGCGAGCCGGGTGGCTCGCCGGAAGTGTCCAGCTTTCAGAGGAGGCGTCAGTGACGACTGACAATCAACCCCCGGGCGTTCATTAGGCCCGTCGAGCGAAGTGGTTCGTTCATACACACTCGACGGGCCTTTCGTGTATCTGCCCGCCCGGCCGCAAGATCGCAAGATCGCCAGATCGCCCCTCTTTACCTCCCCCTTTCGGCCGACGTATCATGCAGTGCCTCCAGGATTGGCCCGACATCGCCCGTTTTCCTCCCGAAGGACTCATCATGACGATCGTGCTCGACGGCTCGAATCTCACAATCGACAACCTCGTCCAGGTGGCCCGCTTCGGCGCGCGCGTGGAACTCGCCCCGGCGGCGCTCGAGCGCATCAAGGTCTGCCGCGCGATGCTCGAGCGCAAGCTCGCCGCCCGCGAGATCATGTACGGCACCAACACCGGGATCGGGGAGTTTTCCGAGAAGATCCTCAACGACGAGCAGGTGAAGGAGTTCCAGCGCTTCCTCGTCTACAACCACGCGGCCGGCATCGGCGACCCGCTGCCCGTCGAGGCGGTGCGCGCGGCGCTCACCGGCCGCATCAACGTGCACGCGCACGGCAACTCCGCCTGCCGCCCCGAGATCACGCTCACGCTGGTCGAGATGCTGAACCGCGGCGTCACGCCGGTGGTCTGCCAGAAGGGCTCGGTCGGCGCGTGCGGCGACCTCGCCCCGATGGCGCAGGCCGCGCTGCTGCTGATGGGCGAGGGCGAGGCCTTCTACCAGGGCGAGCGGCTGCCCGGCCGGGTCGCCATGGAGCGCGCCGGCATCCCGGTGCCCGGCCTGCACGCCCGCGACGGCCTGGCCACGATCAACGGGTCGAACGTGCTGACGGCGATGTCGGCCCTGCACCTGCACGACATGGGCCGCTGGATCAAGCAGGTCGAGATCGCGGCGGCGATGTCGATCGAGGCGCTGCTCGGCAACATGAAGCCGTACACGTCGAAGCTGCACGAGCTGCGCGGGTTCCGCGGCGCCGTCGCCTCGGCCGCAAACCTCATGAAGGTGATCGGCGGCTCGGACCTGACCACCGGCAAGATGAAGACGAAGGTCCAGGACGCCTACTCGATGCGGTCCACGCCGCAGGTCGTCGGCGCGGCGCGCGACGCGCTGGCCTACGCCCGCTCCCAGGTCGAGATCGAGCTGAACGGCGTCGGCGACAACCCGATCTGGGTGCCCGAGATGGACGTGACGCTGACCGGCGCCAACTTCCAGGGGTCGCCCGTGTCGCTGCCGATGGACATGGCCGGCGCCGCGATCACCATGGTGTCGGTGCTCTCCGAGCGCCGCTTGAACCGGCTGACCAACCCCGCGCTGTCGCAGGGGCTGCCCGACTTCCTGGCCCACGAGCCGGGGTTCTACTCGGGGCTCATGCTCAGCCAGTACACCGCCGACTCGCTCATCGTCGAGCAGCGGATCCTCTCGATGCCGGCCTCCATCCAGTCGATCCCCGCCGCGGCCGACCAGGAGGACTTCGTGTCGATGGGGATGAACACCGTCATCAAGAACGGGCAGATTCTCGACAACGCGTACGGCGTCGTCGGGATCGAGTTCATGGCGGCCGCCCAGGCGCTCGACTTCCGCACGTTCACCCCGGGCAAGGGCACCGCGGCGGCGCGCGAGGTCATCCGGCGCCACGTGAAGCACCTCGAGGTGGACCGGCCGCTGTTCGACGACCACAACGCGATGAAGGCGCTCGTCAAGTCGGGCGAGATCCTCGACGCGGTGGAGAAGACGGTCGGAGCGCTGGAGTAGGAAGGCTCAGGGCTCAGGGCTCAAGGCTCAGGGCTCAGGGCGGCGTGCTGGAGCCCTGGGCCCCCTGGCGCGAGCCGCGAGGCGAGCGCTTCGACCGTCAGCGGGGCCGACCCCTCGGCCTTGTTGTTCACCAGCACGTAGGCCGGAATGGCGCGGGCCACCGCCCGCGCCACGATCCCGGCCACCTCCTCGCGCATCCGCTCGCTCGGCGCCGCGATCGTGCCGAACGGCGCGAACGCCTCCCGCTGCTGCGCGTAGGTCGCTTCCGGCTGCAGCAGCAGCCTCACCATCACGAACGGCATCGTCTCGGGCGGCAGGGCGTCGGCCTGATCGGCGGGCATCGGCATCGCCGTCCACAGGGTGTACACGTGCGCCGCGCCGTGGCGGGCGAGGACGCGGGCGTAGGCCGCCGTCAGGAGCGCGTGGTCGCGCAGTTCGACGCCGTAGACGAACTCGCGCGGGAGGTCGCCAAGGAACCGGTCGAGCGCGTCGGCGAACACGGCGGGCTCGAGGCCGCCGTGCCGCAGCATCGGCGGGAACTGCAGGATGAACGGCCCGGCGTGGTCGCGGAAGGAGCGCGCCACCGGGTCGAGCAGGGCTTCCACCATCAGGTTCGCCGACAGGAAGTCGGGATTCGGGTCTCGGGAACCGCGCCCGGGGACGACGGCCGAGGTCACGCGGGCCGGCGCCTTGCAGCAGCACGGAAACCCGCCGGGCAGCTGGTCGGCGTAGCGGCGAAAGTCATCGTCCGGGATTGGCGCGTAGTACGACCGGTCGATGCCGACCGCGCGGAACAGGGGATGGCGGACGTACTCGCGCAGTCCCTCGCGGGCCAGCCAGCCGGCGCTCCGGGCCCTCGAGTAGACGAGGCCCTGCCAGCCGGGGAAACTCCACGAGCTGGTGCCGAGGCGCACGAGCGGGGAGAGCCGCGACGCCGTGTCGCGCAGGGCGGCGAACCTCGCGTCGAGCGGCGCCGAGGCCGCCGCCTCGTCGTGCGCGGCGGCCGCCCCGTCGAACAGGGGCAGTTGGTCGGGCATGGCCACCCGCGGCGGTCGAGGCTCGCTACCGCCCGTCCGGCCCGGAGCGGGCCGCCGGGCCCAGTGCCTCCTCGATCCGCGTCAGCTGATTGTATTTTGCCACGCGCTCGGCCCGGCAGACCGAGCCGGTCGTGATGCTATCGGCCCCGATCGAGACCGAGGAATCGGCGACGAACGGGTCCTCCGTCTCGACCGACCGGTGCGAGACCGCCGCCGGGCACCTGCGCGATCTCCTCGACGCCGCGCGTTCATCCGGCTCGACGTGTGCCATGGCGCGGCCACCGGATCGGTCGGCGACGGGTTGTCAGGGGAAACCGGGATGGCAGATCCCCCGCAAGCCTAGCGGCCGGCCACCTGGGCGGCGGCGGCGTCCAGCGTCGCCAACGCCTCGTCGATCTCGGCCTTCGTCACGTCGAGCGGCGGACGGAACCGCAGGCTCAGCATCCCGCAGCCGAGGATCATCATCCCCAGCTCGTACGCCTGGTCGGCGACCTTGTCGCGCGTGGCGGCGTCGGGGAGGTCGATCGCGCACATCAGCCCCTGGCCGCGCGCGTTCGAGAAGACGTCCGGCCGGCGGGCCTGCAGCGCCTCGAGGCCCGCGCGCAGGTGCGCGCCAACCGCGGCCGCGCTGGCCACCAGCCCGTCTTCCTCGATGATCTCGAGGTAGCGCTGGGCGCGGACCATGTCCACGAGGTTGCCGCCCCAGGTCGAGTTCAGGCGGCTCGACACCTTGAACACGTTCTCGGGCTCCTCGTCGATGCGCGGGCCGGCCAGCATGCCGCACACCTGCA
>JAJXZZ010000232.1 GCA_021779795.1 Acidobacteriota bacterium
GACCTGCCGCACAAGGACCTGCGGCGGGCGCGCGCCGCGGCGCTGTCGATGATCCCGACCACGACCGGCGCCGCCTCGGCGCTCGGCGAGGTCGTCCCGGCGCTCAAGGGGAAGCTCGACGGGTTCGCCATCCGCGTGCCCACGCCGAACGTGTCGGTCGTGGACCTCGCGGTCATCGTCTCGAAGAAGACGTCGGCCGAGGAGGTCAACGCGGCGGTCAAGGCGGCCGCCGACGGCCCGCTGAAGGGGGTGCTCGAGTACGTCACCGAGCCGCTGGTTTCGATCGACTTCCGCGGCAACCCCCACTCGTCGATGCTCGACGCGGCGTACACGAAGGTGCTCGACGGCGACTTCGTCAAGCTCCTGTCGTGGTACGACAACGAGTGGGGCTACTCGAGCCGCTGCGTGGACCTGCTCGACCTGATCGCGAAGAAGGGACTCTAAGGGAAACGGGCGAAGTACGAAGTACGAAGTGAGAAGTACGAAGTGGCGATCTGGCGATCTTGCGATCTTGCGATCTGGTGATCTGGTGATCTGGCGATCTGGTGATCTGGTGATGTGGTGACCGGGCGACCGGGGTAGCGGATCTTCTCTCGCGGGAGGCGCCTGTGGCCAAGCTGTCGATCACGGACCTCGACCTGTCGGGCAAGCGCGTGTTCATCCGCGTCGATTTCAACGTCCCCATCAAGGACGGGCGGATCACGTCGGACGCGCGGATGCGGGCCTCGCTGCCGACGATCGCCTACGCGCTCGATCACGGCGCGACCGTCGTCCTCGCCTCGCACCTCGGGCGGCCCAAGGGCAAGGTCAACCCGGAGTTCACGCTGCGCCCGGTGGCGGCGCGGCTGGCCGAGCTGCTCGGCCGCCCGGTCGAGTTCGCCGACGACTGCATCGGGCCGTCGGCGCGGGCGGCCGTGGACCGCGCGGCCGCGGGCGGGCGCGTCGCGCTGCTCGAGAACCTCAGGTTCCACCCCGAGGAGGAGCGGAACGACCGGGCGTTCGCGGCGGAACTGGCGTCGCTCGCCGACGCCTACGTCAACGACGCCTTCGGGTCGAGCCACCGGGCGCACGCCTCGGTGGAGGCGCTCGCCGGCCTGTTGCCACGCCCGGCGGCGGGCCTGCTGATGCAGCAGGAGGTCCACTACCTGGGCCTGGCGCTCGGCGCGCCCGAGCGGCCGTTCGTCGCCATCCTCGGCGGGGCCAAGGTCTCGGACAAGATCGAGGTCATCGACAACCTGCTCGGCAAGGTGGACGCGCTCTGCATCGGCGGCGCGATGACGTACACGTTCCTCAAGTCGGCGGGCCTGCCGGTCGGCCGGTCGCTGGTCGAGGACGACAAGCTCGAGGAGGCCCGCCGCATCACGGCCCACGCCCACGAGCGGGGCGTCGAGCTGGCCCTCCCCGCCGATCACGTCGTCGTCGAGAAGCTGGAGCCGGGCGCGCCGCACGCGACGCTGGCCGTGAACGACGCGGCGATCGGCGACCGGATGGGCGTGGACATCGGGCCGGCGACGGCGGCCGCGTTCGGGGCGCTGCTCGCCCGGGCGCGAACCGTGGTCTGGAACGGGCCGATGGGCGTCTTCGAGACGCCGCCGTTCGACGCCGGCACCAACGCGGTCGCGCACGCGGTGGCCGCGGTCAAGGGGACGACGATCGTCGGCGGCGGCGACTCGGTGTCGGCCGTGACGAAGGCGGGCGTCGCCGGCCGGATTACACACATCTCGACGGGCGGCGGGGCCTCGCTGGAGTTCCTCGGCGGGCGCACGCTGCCGGGCGTCGCGGCGCTCGAAGACAGGTAGGCTCCCGGCTCCGGCCTCCGGGCCCTGGGCCGGACGCCGCCGCCGTCGTCGGGTGGGTGGCCGTTGGGCCTTCATCCGCTGTCAGATGAACCGAAACCCGTTCGTCGACCGTGGTTTGCTGCCTGCTCATCCCTATGCGCACACCTCTTGTCGCGGCCAACTGGAAGATGTTCAAGACCGTCGCCGAGACGGTCGCCTATTTCCGGGACTTCACGGGGCTGGTGGCCGGCGTGGACGACGTGGAGATCGTCGTGGCGCCGCCGTTCACCGCCGTGCACGCGGCGGCCGAGGCGGCGCGCGGCACGCGCGTGGGCATTGCCGGGCAGAACCTGCACTGGGAGGCCGAAGGGGCGTTCACCGGCGAGGTCAGCGCGGCGATGCTGCGCGAGGCGGGAGCGCGGTACGCCATCGTCGGCCACTCCGAGCGGCGGCGGCTGTTCGGCGAGACCGACGAGCACGTCAACCGGAAGGTCACGGCCGCGCTGGCCGCCGGCCTGGCGCCCATCGTCTGCGTCGGCGAGACGCTCGAGGAGCGGGAGCGCGACGAGACGCTGCGCGTGCTGGATCGGCAGGTCCGGCTGGGGCTCGACGGCCTGTCGGCGGACCAGGTGGCCGCGCTCGCCATGGCCTACGAGCCGGTGTGGGCGATCGGGACGGGGCGCAACGCCACCGCGGCGCAGGCCCAGGAGGCGCACGCGCACGTCCGGAGCCGGCTGCGCGAGTGGTTCGGCGCCGAGGCGGCCGACGCCTGCCGCCTCCTCTACGGCGGCAGCGTGAAGCCGGGGAACGCGGGCGAACTGGTGAGCCAGGCCGACGTGGACGGGGCGCTGGTCGGGGGCGCGAGCCTGGATCCGAGGGCGTTCGCGGAAATCGTGGCCGCGAGCCGTCCGGGCAGGATATAATTATGGGCTCGCGGGTTCGGCCATGCCGATCCTAGGCCGAGCGGCCGTTCGGGACGGCCGTTCGATTCCCCCGGGCGAGTCCGGGACAGAGTGAGTCGCCGTGTTCCTCTACTACTTGTTGACGTTCGCCTACGTGATTGTCTGCCTGGTGCTGTTGATGGTCGTGCTGCTCCAGCAGGGGCAGGGCGGCGACATCGCGAGCGCCTTCGGCGGCAGCGGCAGCCAGACGGCGTTCGGGGCGCGCAGCGGCGCGACGCTGCTCACGCGCGTCACGACCGTCGCGGCGGTGCTCTTCATGCTGGGCGCGATCGGGCTCGGGGCCTTCTGGCAGCGCGCCGGGGCCACGTCGGTCGTGGGCAGCCGGACGGCGCCGCTGAGCGCGCCGGCCGCGCCGGCCCAGCCGCCGGTGAAGAAGTAAGCCGGCGGTTGTCGGAGACCGCGCCCGTCTGATACGATCGCGGCTCCCGCGCACGTCACCCTCTTTGCGGAAGTGGCGGAACTGGCAGACGCACCAGCTTGAGGGGCTGGCGCCCGCAAGGGCGTAGGGGTTCGAATCCCCTCTTCCGCACCAACCTTCGCTCGCTTGCGGATGAAGCGAGCGGTCCTCAGCGAGCTTCGGTTGGCAAGCCACGCGAAGGTTGTCCGCCGTAGCGCTGCGAGGAGCGGGAGCCGCCCCCAGCATCGCGAAGGCGGACCTCCCTGCCTCCTTCAGTCCACCACCGTGATCGTCTTCCGCTCCTTGCCCTTCCGGAACAGCAGCACGAACGGCAGGCAGACCAGCGTCAGCGCCCCCAGCAGCTTGAAGTCGTCCACGTAGGCGAGCAGCGTCGCCTGCTTCACCAGGATCCCGTAGGCGACGTCGATCGCCTGCTGGGCCGTCAGGCCCATGGCGTGGAGGTCGCGCAGCAGCTCGTTGTACGCCGCGCTGTAGGGGTTCATGTCGCCGACCAGCACCGCCTGGTGCGTCTGCGCCCCCCGCGCCAGCATCGTCGCCACCATCGAGATGCCGAAGCTCGCGCCGATGTTGCGCGCCAGGTTGTAGAGCCCCGTCCCCCGCCCCATCATCTCCTGCGGCAGCGTCTCCATGGTCATCGTCGTCAGCGGCACGAACAGGAAGCCGTTCGCGAAGCCGTTGACGATGTTGGGCCAGATGACGTTCGACATCCCGGCCGAGAGCGTGAGGCCCCCCAGCATGAACAGCGACGCCGCCCGGATCACGATGCCGACGCAGACGAGGATCCGGCTGTCCACGCGCCCCACGAGCCGGGCGGCGAGGATCATCGACACGACGGCGCCGATGCTGCGCGGCGCCACCGCGATCCCGCTCTGCAGGGCCGGGTACCCCAGCAGGTCCTGGAGGAACAGCGGCAGCAGCGCCGTCGTGCCGTAGATGACGAGCCCGACCAGGCCGATCAGGAACGTGCCGACCGCGAGGTTGCGGTCTTTGAGCACGCGCAGGTCCACGATCGGGTCGTCGGTCCTCAGCTCCCGGACGACGAACGCCACGAGGAAGACGACCACGGCGACGGCGAACCAGCGCACCCAGACCGCGCTGAACCAGTCCACCTCCTGGCCCTTGTCGAGCATCACCTGCAGCGCGGCCAGCCACACCGCCAGGAACCCCAGGCCGACGTAGTCGATCGGCGACGTGGTCACGCGCTTGATGTACGGGGGATCCTCGACGAAGGTGTTGATCATGAACAGCGCCAGCAGGCCGACCGGCACGTTCACGTAGAAGATCCACCGCCACGAGTAGTTGTCGGTGATCCACCCGCCGAGCAGCGGCCCGACCAGCGGCGCCACGATGATGCCCATGCCGTAGACGGCCATGGCCGCGCCGCGCTTCCTGGGCGGGAAGCTCTCGAGCAGCACGGCCTGCGACACCGGCTGCAGGCCGCCGCCGGCCGCGCCCTGGAGCACGCGCGCCGCGATCAGCATCCCCAGGCTCGTGGAAGCCCCGCACAGCATCGACGCCAGCGTGAACACCAGCACCGACGCCATCTGGTACTGCTTGCGCCCGAAGTAGCTGCCCAGCCAGTTGGACGAGGGCAGCACGATCGCGTTGGAGATGAGGTAGCTGGTGAGGACCCAGGTCGCCTCGTCGGTCGTGGCCGACAGGTTCCCGGCGATGTGGGGAAGGGCGACGGTGGCCACGGAGGTGTCGAGGACCTCCATGAAGGTCGCCAGCATGACCGAGATCGCGATCAGCCAGGGATTGAATCTGGGCCGCCACTCGGTGCCGATCGTGTCCGCGCTCATGCTGCCGCCGCCCGCGTCGTGGTGAGTGCCCCGGCTACCCCATTGCGTGCATTGTGGCACTCGTCGCGCCGCGGCAACAACCCGGCCGTCCGCGCCCGCGCCGCGATGTAGAATCCCCGGGGAGACACGCCGCATGCCGCTTGCCATCACCCGCGACGTCAGCCGCTCGATCGGGCGCTGCGAACTCACCTGCCTCGAGCGGGCGCCGATCGACGTGGCGCGCGCCCGCGCGCAGCACGCGCAGTACCGCGAGGCGCTGCGTCGCCTCGGGCTCGACGTCGTCTGCCTGCCGGAGGAGCCGGACCTTCCCGACGCGGTCTTCGTGGAGGACACGGCCGTCGTGCTCGACGAGGTGGCCGTGATGACCAACCCGGGCGCCGCCTCGCGCCGGCCCGAGGTGGAGTCGGTCGCCCGCGCGCTGGGCGGCCATCGCCGGCTGCTGCGCCTCGCGCCCCCCGCCACGCTCGACGGCGGCGACGTGCTCGCCGTCGGCCGGTCGATCTACGTCGGCCTCTCGTCGCGCACGAGCGGCGCGGCCGTGGCCGCGCTGCGCGCG
>JAJXZZ010000233.1 GCA_021779795.1 Acidobacteriota bacterium
CGCCGGGCGAGCGCCCTCGACGCGGCCGCGGCCGGCTACGCCGCCGCCTACTTCGCGTGGCTCGTCGCCCACGCGCTGGGCCTGTTCTCTCCCGCGTTCGGGCGGGTGGCGTTCTACCCGGTCGGCCTCGTCGTGGCGTGGGCCAACTGGCAGAACTCGCGGGTCCCCGGCCTCGACGGACGGACGCGGACGGCCTGGCGCCTGCTGGCCGTCGCGGCGCTGGCGCTGTGGGGGACCGGCAGCGCGTGGACGTTCTGGATCACGGCGGTGAACGCCCGCGAGTATCCCGCGTGGATCGACCTGGCCGTGCTCGGTCCGGACTTCGCGTCGCTCGCCGCCTACGTCTGGCTTCCGGGCCGGCGCCCGCCGCGCGAGAGTCGAAAGCGCTTCTTCCTCGACGTGTCGCTCGTCGTGATGGCGGGGTTCGTCTTCGTGTTCTACTTCGGGCTCCGGCCCTTCTTCCTCGGCGCCACCGGCACGGCCACGTCGGTCATCTTCGACGCGTCGGTCGACTGGGCGCTGCTCGCCGCGGCCGGCGTCGGGTACATCCAGAAGCGCGACCCGGAGATCCGAACGGCGCTGCTGGTGCTGCTCGGCGCGAATCTCGCCTACCTGTCGGCCAATTCCGTCATGGCCGCCCTGCCCTCCTACCAGACGGGCGACATGGTGGACGGCCTCTGGTTCCTCGCCTGGGGGCTGCGCTTCGTCGCCGCGCGAACGGCCTGGCACCGCTACCAGGCTGGGGGCCGGCGCGGCGGCGCGGCGGCCGACGACGGCGCCTACCGGAGCAGCCGGCTGTCGTACGTCATGGTGGCCGGCGCGTTCGTCCTGCTGCTGTCGCGCGTCGTGGCGGGCGGCGACGAACTGCTCGGCCCGATCGCCGTGGCCGCGATGGCGATGGGCGCGCTGCTCGTGCTCCGCCAGTTCGCCGAGCTCGAGGAGAACGCGCGGCTGTTCGCCGTGCAGATCGAGGACGAGTCGAGGTTCCAGGCCCTGGTGCAGAACTCGTCGGACGCGGTGCTCGTCGTGGACGATCGCGGCCTGCTCACCTACGTCAGCCCGTCGGCCGGGCGCGTGTTCGGCGGGGGGGTGGCGATCGAGCCGGGGATGGCGTTCCGCCAGGCGCTCCCCGGCGACGAGGGCGAGACGGCCGGCGCGCTGCTGGGCGCGGGCCGTCGCGAGGACCGGCGCTTCGAGGTCCGCGTCCCCTCGGCCCCGGGACGCTGGCGCGAGATCGAGGGGATCTGGACCGACCTGCGCGACGACCCCGCGGTTCGCGGCGTCGTCGTCAACTGCCGCGACGTGACGGCTCGCCACGAGGCCGAGCAGAACCTGCAGCAGGCGCAGAAGATCGAGGCGGTCGGCCACCTGGCCGGCGGCCTCGCGCACGACCTCAACAACCTGCTCACGGTGATCCGGGGCTACGCCGAGCTGCTGCGCTCGGAATGGCCGGCCGACGCGCCCGGCGTGGCCGACCTCGATCGGATCATCGAGGCCGTGGACCGCGCGGCCCACGCGACCGGCAAGATCCTGGCCTTCAGCCGCCGGCGGCCGGTCTCCCGGCGGCCGATCGACCTGAACGCGGTCATCGCGGACGCGCAGCCGATGCTGCTCCACCTGACGACGAGCGCGGTGAGCCTCCGGTTGCGCCTCGCTCCCGCGCTCTGGCGCGTCGTCGCCGACCAGGGGCAGATGGAGCAGGTGATCGTGAACCTGGTCACCAACGCGAGCGACGCGATGCCCGACGGGGGCGTCGTCGAGATCGCGACCGGCAACCGGGCGATCGCGACGCCGACCCCGGCGATGGGATCGCTCCCGCCCGGCGACTACGTGGCGCTGACCGTCTCGGACCAGGGGACGGGGATGAGCCCGGAGGTCGCCGCGCGCGCGTTCGAACCGTTCTACTCCACCAAGCCGTCCGGCCTCGGGCTCGGCCTGGCGATCGTGCGCGGCGTCGTCACCGAGTCCGACGGGGGCGTCCTGGTGGACAGCGCCGAGGGCCGCGGCTCGACGGTGATCGTGCTGTTGCCGAGAGCCGGCTCGGAGTAGGATCCCGCCACCATGGCCGCAGCCATCGCCCTCAGGGGCCTGACCAAAACGTTCGGCGCCACGACGGCCGTCTCGAACCTCGACCTCGAGGTGCCCGAGGGCGCCCTCTACGGCGTCATCGGGCCGAACGGCGCCGGCAAGACGACGATGATCCGGATGATCCTGTCGATCCTCTTCCCGGATCGGGGCGAGCTGTCGGTGCTCGGCCGGGCCGCGGCGCTCGAGGCGAAGGACCGGATCGGGTACCTGCCCGAAGAGCGCGGCCTCTACAAGCGGATGCGCGTCGGCGAGTTCCTCGTCTACATGGCGCGGCTGAAAGGGCTCGACGGCCAGGACGTGGGCGGCGAGGTCCGGCGGTGGCTGGCGCGGGTGGACCTGGCCGGCAGCGAGCACAAGCGCTGCCAGGAGCTGTCCAAGGGGATGCAGCAGAAGGTCCAGTTCGTCGCGGCGGTCATCCACCGCCCCGACCTGCTCATCCTCGACGAGCCGTTCAGCGGCCTCGACCCGGTGAACCAGCGGCAGCTGCGCGACCTCGTCCTCGACGAGCACCGCCGGGGCGCCACGATCCTCTTCTCGACGCACATCATGACGCACGCCGAACAGCTGTGCGACCACGTGGTGATGCTCCACCATGGCCGCAAGGTGCTGGACCGGTCGATGGCCGGCATCCGGGAGACGTTCGATCCCCACCGGGTGCTGTTCGAGCCGTTCGACGCGGGCGCCGATCCCGACGGCCTGCGGCAGGTGCCCGGCGTGACGTCCGTGGCGCGGGACGGCCAGGCCTGGGACGTCGCGCTCGACCCGGCGTCGAGCGCGGCCGACGTGATCCCGCGGCTGGTCGCGGCGCTGACGCCCTCGCGCGTCGAGATCCGGCGGCCCACGCTCGAGGACGTCTTCGTCAGCATCGTGACCGGGGGCGCCGCCGCGGCCGACGACGATGACGCCAGGCTGCGGGCGGCGCTGCGGGACGGCGGCATGGAGGTGCGGCGATGAAGAAGGTCCTGCACATCGCGGGGCGCGAGTTCGTCGCCACCGTCACGACCAAGGGGTTCGTCCTGGGGATCCTGGCGACGCCGGCGATCATCGCGCTCGTCATCTTCCTGCTGCCTCGCTACCTGACCAAGGCCCCGCCGAAGGTCGAGGGGCAGGTGGTCGTCATCGATCCCACGGGGTCGGTGGCCGGTGGGCTGGCCGCCTACCTGACGCCGGAGCGGTTTGCCGAGCGGCGCGAGAAGACGAAGCGGGAGATCGAGGCGGCCACGCCCGCGGCCCTGCGGCGGCAGGTCGGCGCCTCGCCGGGCGGCGAGGCGGCGATGCGGCAGTCGATCGACGCCGCGATCGGGTCGGTGCCGCACCTGCAGGTGCTCGCCCTGCCTGGCGGGACGGACGAGGAGGCGGCCAAGGCCCCGCTGCGGCTGCCGCTGCCCGACCGCGGCGCCCGCGCCGACACGCGGCTCGCCGTCATCGTCGTCGCGCCGGACGCCGTGCGGCCCGACGCGGCCTCCGGGGAGTACGGCACCTACCAGCTGTTCGTGCGCGACAAGCTGGACGACCGGCTGGCCGACGACCTGCACGCCGCCATGCGCGAGGCGATCGTCGCGGCCCGCCTGCAGGCGGCCGGCTTCGACGCCAAGCGGATCGACCTCCTCACGACGGTGTCCCGCCCCAAGTCGCGCACCGTAACGGCGGCGGGCGAGCGGCAGACCAACAAGGAGCTGAACATCGTCCTGCCCGGGGCGTTCATGATCCTGCTGCTCGTGTCGGTGCTGACGAGCGGCCAGTACCTGCTCACGTCCACCGTCGAGGAGAAGTCGAACCGGGTCGTGGAGGTGCTGCTGTCGGCGGTGTCGCCGATGGAGCTGATGACGGGCAAGATCCTCGGCCAGATGGGGGTCGGCTTCCTGGTGCTGGCGCTGTATGCCGGCCTCGGCCTGCTGGCGCTCGTGTCGTTCGCCACGCTCGGCCTGGTGGACCCGGTCCTGCTGGTGTTCCTGGCGATCTTCTTCGTGCTGGCCTACTTCACGTTCGCCTCGCTCATGGCCGCCATCGGCGCGGCGGTGAACGAGATGCGCGAGGCGCAGTCGCTGATGATGCCGGTCATGATCGTCCTGATGATTCCCTGGCTGCTGTGGATGCCGCTCAGCCGGGAGCCGAACTCGATGCTGGCCACGGTGCTGAGCTTCCTGCCGCCGTTCGGCAACTTCGTGATGCTGCTGCGGATGACGTCGGTCGCCCCGCCGCCCATGTGGCAGGCCTGGGCCTCGGTGGCCGTCAGCGCCGCCGGCGTCTACGCGGCGCTGTGGTTCGCCGCCAAGGTGTTCAAGGTCGGGCTGCTGATGTACGGCAAGCCGCCGACGTTCGGGACGCTGGTCAAGTGGGCGAGGATGGGGTAGGCGCCGGCTTGCGGCCCGCGGCGGGCGACTTGCGGAGGCACCGCGCCGTGACCCGGCCGCAAGTCGCGAGTCGCCGGTCGCCAGCCGGGATTAGAATACAACCGTGACGTACGACCACCTGGTCAGGCTGCTTCGGAGGCGGATCGAAGCGACTCCGGACGCCATGGCCATGTACTACCAGGCCGGCGCCGAGTGGCGCGGCCTGACCTACGGCAGGCTCGGCGCCAGCATCGACGCCGTGGCCTCGTGGCTCATCGACGCCGGCGTGGCCCGCGGCGACCGCGTCGCCATCTACGCGGCCAACTCCCCCTGGTGGACGATCGCCGACTTCGCCACGCTGGCCGCCGGCGCGATCACCGTTCCCATCTACGCCACCAACACCGCGCGGCAGGCCGAGCACGTCATCCGGGATGCCGGCGCGAAGGTGGTCTTCGTCGGCGGCGCCGAGCAGTACGCGCACCTGGCGGGCGTGCGCGGCGGGGCGGGCGCGGTCGAGCGCGGCGTGGCCTTCGACGCCGGCATCGCCCTCGACCTCACCGACTCCTGCCCCGTCTCGGTCCCGCTGGCCCACCCCGTGTCGCCCGACCTGCCGGCCCGCGCCGAGGCGTCGCGCATGGACGACGTGGCGACGATCATCTACACGTCGGGCACGACGGGCGAGCCGAAAGGGGTCGTCCTCACGTTCGAGAACCTCGTCGTGCAGTTCGAGGCGCTCGACACGTTCTTCTCGGTCGGCGAGCGCGACCGCTCGCTGTGCTTCCTGCCGCTCAGCCACGCCTACGAGCGCGCCTGGACGTTCTACGTGCTCTACCGGGGCGCGCGGAACTACTACCTCGAGGACCCCAGGCGCGTCATCGAGGCGATGCAGGAGGTGCGGCCGACCTGCATGGTGAGCGTGCCGCGGCTCTACGAGAAGATCCACGCGACGGCCCGCCACCGGGCGAGCCAGGGCCCGGCCGCGAAGCGCCGGCTGTTCGAGTGGGCCGTCGGCGTCGGCGGCCGGTACGCGCACGCGCGGAAGCGCGGGGCGCGCGTCGGCCCGGTGCTCGCCGCCGAGCACGCCGTGGCC
>JAJXZZ010000234.1 GCA_021779795.1 Acidobacteriota bacterium
CTGCCGGGGGTTGTCCGACGCGGTCTTCGCGAACAGCTTCAGCTTGAGGTCGAGATTCTCGGGCGCGGCCTCGAAGATGACGTTCGCCTCGGCCGCCGCCTCGAGCATCGTCGTCGCCCGGACGACGTCGAGCACGTCGGTGACGTACTGGCGGACGATGTCGAGGTTGTCCACCAGGTCGGCGCGGTCGGCGTAGACCTTCCGCAGCGCGACCACCTTCTTCTCGCCCGCCTTCTGGACCTGCTCCCGCAGGTACTTCAGCAGGCCGGCCAGCACGTCCTGCGACACGTCCACGGCATGAAGCGTGTGGCGCCTGGCGCCGGGCTTCAAGCCGAGGTCCGCCATCTCCATCGCCAGCAGGAGCACGATACCGCTGCCCATCTTGCCGGCGGCGCCCAGCACCGCCACGTTCTCGAGTCGCTCGGAGTAGTCCATACGCCTCCGGCACCGGTGCCTCCCGGGATCGGATCGACGGTGGTGCCGAGACCACTTTACGCCACCAGCAAGGCGGGCGCCAAGCCGGCCCGGCCGCGGGCGGGGGCGGGCGCCGGTCATGGTGGCGCGGCGGCCCCTTTCGGATAAGATGTGCCGCATCGTCCGCACTCTTCACCAAGGAGCCGACGCGTGAAGACCGCGCTGACCGCCCCGGCCGTCGTCCTGACGTTCGCCGCCGTCGTGCTCGGCCAGGCGCCTGCCGCGCCGAGCCCCGTGCCCGATGCCCGCCGGCTGACGGCGACGCCGCCGAGGGTCGTCGCCGAGATCGACACCGACAAGGTTCAGGGGACGCCCGTCGGCCTCGCCTGGAGGGCGGACGGCACGATCTACCTCCGGGTGGCGCAGAAGAAGGGGGCGACCCGCCACTACCAGATCGCCACCGTGCCCTCGGTCTCGGTCGGGCAATCCGATCAGGCGCCCGAGTGGGCGGCCGAGTACTGGGTCTGGAAGTCCGGCACCGTGGCGCCCGGCGACCCGGCGCTGAAGATCGACGTCGAGCAGCGCGCCGAACGGATGCGCACGATCAACACGCCGGGCGGCGGGGGCCTGGCGGGCGCCAACGCCGGCGTGTACACCGGCGACCCGTCGGGTGGCGAGGGCGTGAGCGCCGGCGAGGCGGCCTTCGCCGCCATGGCCGGCATGAACGCCGGCATCGTCACGATGCGCTTCAAGGGGCACGTCGTCGGGGAGTGGACCAACGAGGCCCCGCAGCCCGGCATGCAGTACGGCTGGGCCCCGGCGCCGATGGGCGTCCTCGCCTACGCCGACTCGAGCCGGCGCCTCGCGCTCGTCGGCCGCGACGGCCACAAGGCGGTCGTGCCCGGGACGGCCCGCGTGCTCCTGCCGGCCTGGTCCACCGACGGCGCGCGCATCGTCTACCTGCAGCAGAAGAGCGGCCACGTCTACCTGCTGATGATGACGGACGTGCGGTAGCGGAGGCGCCGTGCGGACCATCTTCCAGGGACTTCGCCTCGTGTCGGCCGCGGCGGCGGCCTGCCTGCTGGTGCTGCCCGTCGCCGCGCAGAAGCACGCGCCCGCCGTCCGGATCCTCTCCCCCGCGGCCGGCACCTACGTGAGCGGGAGCGTGATGGTGCGGGCCGCGGTCGAGAACACCGACGCGCCGGTCGATCGGATGACCTTCTTCGCCGACGGCCGCCAGGTCTGCGTCGTCGAGAACCCGCCGTTCGAGTGCGAGTGGAACGCCGGGCCCCGGCTGCACGAACACGTGTTCCGCGTCGTCGCCTCCGTCCGCGGCGGGCCGCGGCTGGCGGCCAGCGTGCGGACGAAGGGGAGCGAGTACGTCGAGAACGAGGACGTGGACATGGTCCAGGTGACGGCCACGGTGCTCGACGGGAACCGGTTCGTGCGCGGCCTGCCGCGCGAGGCGTTCAGGGTCTACGAGGACAACGTCCAGCAGCCCATCAGCCATTTCGCGTCCGAGAACATCCCGCTCGAGCTGGCCGTGGGCGTCGACGTCAGCGGCAGCATGACGGACTCGATCGACGTGGTGAAGCAGAACGTCAAGCACTTCCTGGCCGCGCTTCGGCCGGAGGACCGCGTGACGCTGGTCGCCTTCAACGAGAGCTTCTTCGTGCTCTCGCGGCCGTCGGCCGACCTCCCCTCGCGGCTGCGGGCGGTGGACCGGCTGGCGCCGTGGGGCATGACGGCGCTGCACGAGACGATCGTGCGGTCGTTCGACCTGCTGGGCACCGAGGCCGGGCGGCGCGGCCTGGTCGTGTTCACCGACGGCGAGGACACGTCCAGCCGGCTGCCGCGCGAGGCGGTGCAGCGCCGGGCCGAGTCGAGCGACGCGGTGCTGTTCATGATCGGCCAGGGCCGGGCCATCGAGTCCCCGGGGTTGAAGGACCTGTGCGAGTGGCTGGCGCGCCGCAGCGGCGGCCGGGCCTTCTTTCCGCGCGACGCCTCCGGCCTGCGCGCGACGTTCGACGAGATCGCCGAGGAGCTGTCGAGCCAGTACCTGATCACCTACGCGCCGCCGTCGGAAGCCCGCGACGGCGCCTGGCACGACATCCGGGTGGAGGTCGGCGACGGCCGCTACACCGTGCGCGCGCGGCAGGGCTACCGCCGGAACCCCGTCGAGCCTTGAGGCACGGCCGATGATGCTGCCCTGCATGCTGCTCGCGTGTTCGCTGATGGCCCCGCCGGCTCCCGCCGGGCAGGCGGCGCCGCCGGCGCCGCAACAGGCGCCCGTGATCGTGCTCGAGGACGACGACGGGGTGCTCGACAAGGCGCTCGAGTCGCGCACCCCGGCCGGCGGCCTCGCCGTGCGTGTCGCGGCCGTCAACCTGCCCGGCCAGGGGGCGGACGCCGGGCGGATCCTGGTCGCGGCCGAGATCGACGCCCGCCGCGAGGCGACCGCCCTGACGTCGGTTGCCTACGCGCTCTACGACTCGAAGGGCCGGCCGGCGGCGCGGGCGCTCAGGCGCGCCGAACTGCGCCGGCGGCCTTCGGGAGCCCTGGCCTTCCTCGACGTCGCCGCGGTGAAGCCCGGCGCCTACCGCCTGAAAGTGGCCGCGCTCAGCGACGGGCGCATCGGCACGGCCGAGACGCCGGTCACGGTTCGCGTCCAGGCGGCCGGCCCGGTCGGCCTCGGCGACCTGGTCGTCGGCAGCGTGCCGGGAGGCGACATCGAGTCGAGCCTGGTGGCCGCCGGGCCGGTTCGCGGCGACAGGGTGGTGATCTCGCTTCCCGTCGCGGCCTCGCCGGCGCTGCCGGCGGATGTCGCGATCCGGATGGAGGTGGCCAAGGACGCCGCCGGCGCCTCGATGGTGGCCTCGCCGGCGACGGTGCTTCCCGGAGACGGGCAGACGCGCGTCGCGCAGGCCGTGTTCGACGCGCGCGTGCTCGCGTCCGGCGACTACGCCGGCCGCGCCGTGGTCTCGATCGGCGGGCGGGAGGTCGGGCGCGTCGTCGGGACGTTCTCGCTCGACCGGTCCGCCGGCGCGACGGGGGCGGCTCCGGGCGGCGCCGCCCCGGTGGCCCGAACGTTGGCCGTCGCGGCGTTCAAGCCCGGGGACGTGCTCGACCCGGCCGTGCTGGCGCCGTTCCTCGACGACCTCGCCGCGCGGCGCCCGGCGGCCGCCGGGCCGGCGATCGCCCAGGCGAAGGCCGGCCGGCTGGCCGAGGCCGCCAGGACGGCGGCGTCGGCGAAGCCGGACGACCCGGCGCGGCCGTTCCTGCGCGGGCTCTCGCTCTATTCGCAGGGGCAGTGGCAGGCGGCGTCCGACGCGTTCCGCGACACCGTGCGCGCCGCGCCCGACTTCCTGGTGGGCGCCTTCTACATCGGCGCGTGCTACGCGGCCGGCGGGCGCGACCAGCAGGCGATCAACGCCTGGCAGACGTCGCTCGTCGGCCTCGACCAGTACCCGGTCGTCTACCGGCTGCTCGGCGAGGCGATGTCGAGACTGGGGCAGGCGGACCGGGCGGTGGACGTGCTCGGCGAAGCGGCCGGCAAGTGGCCCGACGACCGGGACCTGCGGCTGCGGCTGGCGCGCGCGGGCGTCGAGGCCCGCCGCTTCGACCTCGCCGCCGATCTCGCCGACGCCGAGATCGCGCGCGGGGATCCCGATCCCGCGCTCCTGCTGGCCGGGATGCAGGCGATCTTCGAACGAGCCATGGGGAGCGAGGGGCCGGCTCCCGAAGACGCGCTCGCGCGCTTGAAGCGCTACCGCGAAGCGTACGCGGCCGCGGGCGGCAGCGAGCTGGCGCTGGCCGACGGCTGGCTGGCGGCGCTCGAGAAGAAGTCCGGGCCATGAACCTCCGCGGCGTGTTTCGACGGCGGGTGGCGCCCGCGCTGATCGGGCTGCTCCTTCATGCCGCCGCGGCGACCGCCGCGGCGCCAGCCGGGGCGCTGTTCACGGACGTGCCGCTGCCGGGCGGGCTGGCGGGCCTGCTCCGGGCGGCCGACATTCCCGGCCAGCCGGACCCGGCCATCGCGATGCTGGCGTTCGTGCGCGTCGCGCACGCGTCGGAACTCGGCCCCCAGTCGCCGCCGCTCGCCTACATCGACGCCGTCGCGCGGCGCGAATCCGCCGGGCCCGCCCTCCCGGACGGCGACGTCCGCACCGACCTCGTTCCCGTCCCGCTCACGCCAGCCTTCTGGAGCGACGCCGTCTTCGGGCGGAACGTCCCGCCCGGCGATCTCGCCGCGGCGATCCTCGGCGACCGCCGCGCGGCGTTCGTCTACCACGGGCTCATGGCGCTCGACGACCGGACGCTCGCGTTCTTCTCCGAGCACCCGGCGCTGGTGAGGAGCATCGCCGAGACGGGCGCGGGGCCGTTTGCCGAGTGGGGACGCTCGATCCACGTCAGCCAGGGGTCCGTCGAGGTTCCCGGCGGGAAGAACGCGGAGCCCCTCTGGCAGGCCGTGATCGGAGAGCCTCCGGCCAGCGCGCCGGCGTTCATCCGCGCGCTCGTCGAGCGCGACGGCGGCCGGGCGGCGTTCTTCTTCGACACGATCGCGCACCTCGACCCGTCGCGGCAGGCGTTTGCGCTGGGCCCTGCCGGGGCCGAGCGCCGGGCGGAGCGGTTCCGCGCGCTGTACGGCGTGTTCGCGCGGACGAAGACGTTCGATCCCGCGGCCGGGTGGCCCGTCCTCAGGCATCCGTTCAACCCGGCGGCGGTGCTCAGGGAGGCGGCGGCCGACGCGTCGGGCAGGATGGCCGGACCGGGCTGGCGCGGGCTGTGGGAGGCGGCGTTCGGCGGCGGCCGGGCGTGCGCGCGGGCCGGCGCCGACGCCTCGCCCGTGGACGCGGCCTGGCTCGTGGACCGGATCGAGCGCGAACCGCTCGAGGCGCGGGGACCCTGGCTCGGAGCGGTCGCCTTCGCGCAGCGGGTGTTCGGGCGCGCGACGCGCGACCAGGCCCCGGCGGTCTGCCAGGCGGCCGCGGCGTTCCCGCGCGCCAACGGCCTGCTCCTGACGCTGGAGCGCATCGGCCTCGACGATCCGAACGAGTACGCCGCCGCGATCTCGTTCGCCGACAGGGCCTGG
>JAJXZZ010000235.1 GCA_021779795.1 Acidobacteriota bacterium
CGGGCGAGAGGGGCGGCAGTCGGGCGACGATGAGGTGGCCCGGGCGCTCCGCGCCGCGGGGGCGCCCATCATCCTGGCGATCAACAAGATGGACGACCGCCGCGCGCGCGACGGGGCGATGGAGCTGTTCCAGCTCGGCATCGATCCCGTCGTCGAGATCTCGGCCGAGCACGGGCAGGGGATCTCCGACCTGCTCGACGAGGTGGCGAGCCGCCTGCCATCGCGGCCGTTCGGGGCCGCGGCCGGCGGCCAGGCGGCGGGAGAAGGAGAGGAGACGGACGCGGACGGGGACGCGGCGCACGAGGTGGACACCGGCCCCGAGGAGACGGGCGTGGCCATCATCGGCCGGCCCAACGTGGGGAAGTCGTCGCTCGTCAACCGCCTGCTGCGCGAGGAGCGCGTCCTGGTCAGCGAGATCCCGGGCACGACGCGCGACGCCGTGGACTCGCTGCTGCGGTGGCACCGGCGCGATTTCCGGATCGTGGACACGGCCGGCATCCGGCGGCCCGGGCGCGTGGCCCGGTCGGGCCAGGTGGAATCGCTGAGCGTCCTCATCGCGCGTCGCGCGGTCGAAGCGGCCGACGTGGCGGTGGTCGTGATCGACGCGGTCGAGGGGGCCACCGAGCAGGACGGGGCGATCGCCGGAGAGGCCGAGCGCGCCGGCTGCGGCATCATCGTCGCCGTCAACAAGTGGGACCTGATGAAGGATCGCGGGGCGGACTACGCCGGGGAGTTCGACGACCAGATGCGGCGGCGGCTGAAGTTCCTGGAGTACGCGCCGGTGCTGCACATCTCGGCCGCGACGGGGGAGCGGACGGCGCGGCTGCTCGAGACGATCGACCGGGTGGCCGAGGCGCGGAAGCGCCGCGTCAGCACGGGCGAGCTGAACCGGTTCGTCGAGACCGTGACGGCGGCGCACCCGCCGGCGAGCCCCGGGCGCAAGGCGGTCCGGATCCTGTACGCGGCCCAGGTCGGCGTCGCGCCGCCCTCGTTCGTCTTCTTCACGAACGTCGCGACCACGTTCCACTTCTCGTACCAGCGGTTCCTCGTCAACCAGCTGCGCGAGGCGTTCGGCTTCCTCGGCACGCCGATCCGGCTGCAGGTGCGGGCGCGCCGGGACCACCGCGGCGCGGGCGGGCGCGGGGCGGCGGCCGAGTAGGCGGCGGGGGGGCATGTTATACTGCGCCGTCAGAGCCGTGGCCGACACTTCCATCGACATCCCGAATCGTGCCGCGTTCAAGGCGTCCGAGGTGTGCGAGATCGCGCAGATCCCGCCCTACGTGCTCCGGTCGTGGGAGAAGGAGTTTCCCGGCCTCGGCGCGGCGGCTCGGCCGGGCGGCCCGCGCATCTACCGGCGCGCCGACGTCGAGCAGATCCTGCGCATCAAACAGCTCGTGTTCGCCGAGGGGCTGACGCTGGCCGGCGCGAGGCGCAGGCTCGAAGGCGATCCGGCCAGCGAAGAGGTGCTCGAAGCGCCGGCCACCGTCTCCGACCAGATGAAGGCGCACGTGGCCGAGGCGCGGCGCGGCCTGAAGGACCTGCTGACGCTGCTGTCGGCGCCCTCCGGCCCCGGGCGCGCGGAGGCGGCGGCGGGCGTTGCACCGGCCGCGCCGGCTGGTGGCACGGCGGCCGAGGAAGAAGAGGTCGAGCCGACGTGGCCGCCTTCGGCGCCGCGCGGGCGGCTGGCGGATGAAGGGCAGGGCGACTTGCTGCTGCTGGGCGACGCGCCGGAGGGAGCCACGAAGCCGCGCCGGGCGCGGAAGCCGGCGACACGGCCGCGCACGGACGAGCCATCTAAGGTAAAATAGTCGGACGGTCGGGGCGTAGCGCAGCTTGGTAGCGCACCTGAATGGGGTTCAGGGGGTCGCTGGTTCGAATCCAGTCGCCCCGACCACATTTCGAGACGCGGGGTAACACCGGGGTAACACAAGGCTCCGGGTACCCCGCGTTGCTGTGTACAGGGGCCGCCGGAGCGCCCGTACATGGCCCAACCACGCGCCCGGTCACGCGGGAGGGGAGGTGACGGCACCTGTCCACTGGTGGACAGGTCGAGCACGCGCCCGCGCGCACGTCGCCGGGTAGCTCTTACCGTCCTTCCCCACCACGCGGGAGGGCAGGTTATGCGCCCGCATAACCTCTGCCTTGATGCCGTCTCTTAGCTGAGGTGCTTAGTCCTAAGCAGGTGCCCGCTACAAGTGGTTGTAGCCTGAGCCCTGATGCGGGCGCTTCCGCCGCCGCCGACGCGCAGCCGCGCCGAGCTTGTGCTTCGCCATGGCTCGCGCGAGGAACGTCCGGTGTCGCGTCTGTCGCGTCACGGCCGTGGATGCGGGCCGCGCTTGCGCCGGTAGGCCAGACACTTGGGACACCGCTTCGGGAGTTCGTAGCCGTGCGCCGCGTAGAAGTCCGCTTCACCGAGTCGCAAGGTGAACGGGGCTCCGCAGTCCTTACAGACCGTGAAGCCGTCAGGCCGAAGCGCCTTCGTCACGTAGTGATCGCTGAGCATGCAGGTTCTCCGAGCCGGCGCGCCAGGCGCCCGATCGCCTCAGGTTCGATGCCGGCGAGTTCGCACCACGCGCGGGAGGGTTCGCTCCGCCCGTCGAGCACGGTCTGCGCCGAGCGAAGTTCGTGAGGGGTGAGGCCAGCGGGGGAGCCGAGGTCGAGCACGGCGCGTCGGAGTACGCCGACCGCCAGGCGTCGATACGCGGTCCCGTCGATGAGGTCGGGCATGGTGCCCTCGAAGGAAAAATCACCGCCGGCCGAGTTCGCCTCTCGCGTATCGGCCGACGGTGAGCGGCGATGTCGTCCGCCGCGATACGCGAGGCCGGTGCTCGGGCCGCGCGACTCACAGCGCGCGGGGCCAGCCGGAACCCTCGGGGGCCGCGGCCGACCGGCGTTGCCGGCCAGCCGCCCCAACAGTCACGCTACGCGAGCTTGATCCCGGACACGCGCACGACCGCATCCGGGTTCATCACGCCGACCCCGATGCGAGCCCGGACGTGCAGGATCTCCTGCAAGCTCGACGCCGAGCTGTACGGATCGCGCAGAAACACCGGCGAGTTCCGATGCTGCGCGAACAGCAACTGCGCCGGATCGAAGACGTAGACACTCTGGCACACCGCGCCGGAACTGCCGCTGACCTCGGTCGCGCTCAGCGAGTTCGTGAGCAGCACGCGGACGCCGTAGATGCGCCGCTCGATCGCCTGCGCCACGCTGCCGCTCGACTGCATCAACAGCGGCATGTTGGAGCCGCTCGACAACTGCTTGATCTTCGAGAGCAGGCGCCAGAGTCCGGGCGCCATGACGAGCACCGGCTCGGCGCCGATGTTCTTCGCCAGCAGCATCCCGATCGCGTCGGCGATGAAATCGACCGAGGTCGGGACCGCGCCGTCCGCGCCAAGCGCGAACGTCTGGATGCCGGTCCAATTCTTCAGCCCAGTCGGCTGCGCGCCGCTCGCGGTCGAGCCCTCGAAGGCCACTTGGTCGATCGCCGCGCCCAGCGCCACGGACACCTGCCGCTGGAGCAGCTGACCGAGTTCGGGCACGTCGTCGAGCAGGCTCGCGGAGAACGGCACTTTGGCCGTCGCGGTGGCCAGGCTCAGGCGCACGCGGCCGAAGGTCGGTTCCGCGGCCACCTCGGGGCCGACTTCGCCCACCCACGTGATCGCCGGCCGGGTGGATTCGACCGGGATCTCGATCGCGTCCGCGCCGATCCGAATCGACGGCACGCCGGATTCGAGGTACGCGGTCATCGGCGTGACCAGCTGCCAGAGCTGCCCCACCTCCGCGCTGTCCAGATAGCCGCCGCCGGGGTTCGAGCTGATCATGAGCGCCTTCCGCGCCCACGTCGCCGCGCCCTTGGCGTCAACCGCCCGCTCGCTCGCCACGCCGCCGCCCACGCGCGCCCGGTTGGCTGCCGCCTGGAGCTGCGAGTCGTACTCGCGCTTCTCCAGCTCGCCGGCCAGCTCCACCAGTTCGTGCCGGTCGGCCAGCCCCTCGACCACCTGTTTGGTTTCCGCCGCGGTCGGGGTCGCGCCGAGGCTCGGGATCGCGTACTGGCGGAGGCCGGAGCGGATCTCCGCGGCCACCCGGCCGGGCGCGTTCTCGGGATCGTCGGCCAGGTCGTGCATGCGTCGGCTGAAGTCGGACAGATTTTCGGTCTTCATACTACGATTCTCCTGAATGGCCGGTTGGCACCGGCCGGAAGCCGCTTCGAGTGATCGGTCGAAGTGGGGTGCTTCCGTTGGCGGAGAATCGCGTCCCGCGGTCCGCGTCGGAGGGAGCCTGCATCCCGCAGGCTGAACCACCGTCCCGGCGCGGCCCGCCTCCCGCGGGTGACGCCGACACGCTGGTGATCACACCCAATGTTCTCACACTGAACCTCAGTTCGTCAATCTGCGAATCGTCAATGCGTCCGTTCCATGCCCGCCGCCAGCCGACACTCCGCGTTGAAGATGGCCAGGTCGTCGGGGTCGATCGAGAACATCGCCACGGGCTGATACACGCCGTCCTTGTCCGCGGCCGAAAGCCACAAGGTGGAGGTCGCCTCATCCAGGAACACGCGCGTGGTCGCCGCCCGCGGTACCTCGTTGACTTCGAGGAACACGCTGAAGGCTCGTCGGAGCGTCTGCGCCGCCCGCTGCCGCTGTTCGTCGGTGATCACTGTTCGCCTCCCCGCGCCGCGTCGGGCGCGCCGTCGCCAGTGTTCGTCGCTACGACCGCGCCTGTGGCCGTTTGCGCCCCGTCGGCCTCCGGGATGGCCTCGGCATCGTCCGCGCCCTCGGTCGGGCTGGAAACGGCCAGAGATGGCCCTTCACCGGCCGCCCCGTCGGCATCCTCGGCCGCGTCGTCGTCCTCGGGCGCGGACGCGATCGCCTCCGGCTCGAAGTCCTTCGCCGTCAACCGGCGCCGCTCCGAGGCCGACAGCAGGTTGTGCCGGTCGAGGTACGCCGCTTGCGCCTCGAACCGCGGCGGATCGGTCGGGTCGATCGCGCGGCCCGCGAAGCGGCCCTCGTGGTACTCCGTTCCGATCGGCGCGCCGTGAATGTCGAGCGCGCGGCCGTTGTAATACGCCTCATCGAATGCGCTGACCCAGGACGCCGGCACGCCGAGACAAAATTCCGGGACATAATTGAGCACCTCATAGCAGGGTGTCCCGGTCCCGCCCAGGCGCCGCCGATGGGGGTGGAGTTCGCCGGCAGAGCGCCCGGCCGTCAGCGCCTCCCTCGGCGCGTCGAGTAGCCACCACGCCCACGGCCGCGTGCCGGGATGGTCCGCGATCCAGCCGGGGAGCAGCCCGTCACGTAGTTCGTTCCACAGTCGCCGCGCGTGGTCCGGGTGCGAATTGTCGAGCACCGCCCAGAAACCTTCGCCGCCCCCGGTCGGCCACTCGCCGTCGAGCAGCCATTGAACGACCGCGGGCGACACGTCCGCGGCGGGCCGGCGCGCGAGTTTGCGCTTCTTCGTCGGCATCAGTACGCCGCCCCCGGCCGGCCGATCGCCTTGGCAG
>JAJXZZ010000236.1 GCA_021779795.1 Acidobacteriota bacterium
CCCGCCGGCGGACAGGGAGCTGGTCGAGAGGCTCGCCAAAGCCGGCTGTAGGCCGATGGCTGAGGACTGAGGGCCGTATCACGCATGCCACGCGCGATTCGGCCTTCAGCCCTCAGCCCTCAGCCCGAACGGCAGCGCGATCACCCTCGCCGCGAGCGTGCGGTCGCCGTGGACGACCGCCAACTCCGTGCCCGCCTCGAAGAACTCCCGGCCGACCATCGCCAGTGCGATCGGCCCGCCGAGGCGCGGCGACCAGGCAGCGCTCGTGACGCGGCCCGCCTCGCGATCGCCGGCGCGGAGCGCGTCGCCCGCGCCCGGCATCTGGGTGCCGTCGATCGCCAGGCCGACGAGCTTCCTGGCGATGCGCCCGCGGCCGCGGTGCAGCACGCGGATCACCACCTCCTGGCCCGGGTAGCACCCCTTGGTGAAGCTGATGGCTCGCGCCTCGATGCCGGCCTCGAGCGGGATCGTGTCGTGGTCCATGTCGGCGCCGAACGCGGGGCGGCCCGACTCGATGCGCAGCGCCTCCCAGTCGTCCGCGCCGGCCCGCACCGCGCCCGCCGCGACCAGGGCCGCGGCGAGTCGCTCGAGGTGCGGCCGCTCGACGTAGAGGTCGAAGCCGGCGACGCCCACCTCCTCGGACGCCGCGACAATCAGCAGTTCGCCGCGGAAGCCCGCGCGCGCGTTGCGGAACGGGGGCCAGGCGGCCAGCTCGTCCGCCGTCATGGGAGGCGTGCCGGGCCGGCCGGCCACGCCGGCGACAACCCGGGCCGCGGCCGGGCCGGCCAGCGTGAGCTTGCCGAACGCGTCGCTCACGTCGCCGAGCTTGACGTCCTCGCTGAACACGAACTGGTCGAGCCTGGCGAGGACGGTGGGGGCGACGGCGCGGTCGAGGTCCACGAGCAGCGCGTCGCCGAGGTCGAGCACCACCATGTCGGCGATCATCCGCCCCTGCGGCGTGAGGTAGGCGGCGTAGCAGCCGCCGCCGGCCGGGAGCGACAGGATGTCGTTGGTCAGCATCGCGTGCAGGTACGCGCGGCGGTCGGCGCCGGCCACCACGATCTTCCCCCGCTCCGAGCGGTCGAACAGCGCCGCCGACCTGGCCGCCGCCCGATAGCCGCCGTCCCCTGTCATCGCGTCCTCCGAATCCCCGGGTTGTTGCCGGCCGCACGCGGCTGGATGCTATGCTGTGACGATCATGCGCAGCGCCCATTGTACCGTCGCCCTGCTCGCCCTCGCCCTGCTGGCGGCTCCCGGACACGCGCAAACCGCCCCCGCGGCCCGGCCGGCGGACTTCACCGTGTTCTTCCAGGGCAACGCGGTCGGCGCCGAACAGGTGACCGTCGCCCGCACGCCGCAGGGGATCACCATCACGGGCACCGAGCGCACCGGCCCGCCGATCGGGCTGGTGGCCCGCCGCGCGGAGATCCGCTACACGCCCGACTGGCGCCCGCTCGAATGCGTGGTCGACGGCTCCGTGCGGAACCAGGAGATCCTGATCCGCTCGAAGGTCAACGGCACGACGGTCGAGACGGACTATTCCGAGGGCGGGAAGCCCGGCCACAAGACGGACCAGATCGCCGCCGACGCGCTGCTGCTGCCGAACATCTTCTTCGGCGGCTACGAGGCGCTCGCCGCGCGGCTCGCCGGAACGAAGGTGGGCGACCGCCTGAGCGCCTACGTCCCGCCGCAGTCCTCGACGACCATCTCGGTCACGGGCATTTCGGACGACCGCGTGCGGACGCAGGACGGGCTCGTCCAGGTCAGGCGCTACACGCTCGAGTTCTCGAACCCGAAGCGGCCGGTCGGCGTGGAGCTGTGGACCGATCCCGGGAACCGGCTGCTGCGGTTCTCGGTGCCCGCGCAGGGCTTCGACGTCATCCGCTCGGACCTGGCTTCGATCACGTCGCGGCGCGAGCCGATCTCCCGGCCGAACGACCAGCAGGTCAACATCCCGGCCAACGGCTTCAGCCTGACGGGCACGCTGTCGCAGCCCGAGAGCAAGGGCGGCAAGCCGGCGCGGCTCCCGGCGATCGTCCTGGTGAGCGGGTCGGCGCCGACCGACCGCGACGAGACCATCGCGGGCATCCCGCTGTTCGGGCAGCTGGCCTCGGCGCTCGCCGAGGCGGGGTTCGTGGTCCTGCGCTACGACAAGCGGGGCGTCGGCCAGAGCGGCGGGCGCATCGAGAACACGACGGTCGGCGACTACGCCGAGGACGTCCTGGCCGCGGTCAAGTTCCTCCAGCGCCGCCCCGAGGTGGACCGCCGCCGGATCGCGCTGATCGGGTTCGGGGAAGGAGGCGCCATCGCCATGGAGGCCGCCTCGCACGGCAGGGGCGTCGCCGCGCTCGTGCTGGTCAACGCGCCGGGCGTCGGCGGCGGCGCGTTCATGCTGGAACAGCAGCAGCACCTGCTCGACGTGATGAAGGCGTCCGACGCCGATCGCCGGGCCAAGATCGCGCTGCAGCAGCAACTGCAGCGGGCCGCGCTGACGGGCCGGGGCATCGACGCGCTGCCGCCGGACCTCAGGCGCGTGGCCGAGACGCCGTGGCTCCGCAGCTACCTGGCGTTCGACCCGCAGAAGACGCTCAAGAAGTGCGGCCAGCCCGTGCTGATCGTGCAGAGCGGCAGGGACCGCGAGGTCGCCCCCGGCAACGCGGACCGCCTCGAGGCGATCGCGCGCGCCCGCAAGGGACGCGCGGGCCAGGAGGTGACGGTCGTGCGGCTGTCCGGGCTCAACCACCTGCTGGTGCCCGCCCCGACCGGCGAGGTGGACGAGTACGATCACCTTCCCGACAAGACCATCAGCCCCGACGTTGTCCGGGCGATCGACACGTGGCTGAACGAGAACATGAGAGACCGCTAGGATGTGGATCCTGCAGGCGAAGACCGCCGGTGACGCCGGCGGCACCACGACGTTCAGGCTGAGGGCGGGCGGGATGAAGACGCTCGGGCGCGCAACCCGGGCGGACTTCATCGTGGACGAAGCGCTCGTGTCCCGGATCCACTGCCGGTTCACCGCCGGGACGAACGGCGAGCTGGAAGTCGAGGATCTCGACAGCACCAACGGCACGTTCGTCAACGGCGAACGGATCAAGAAGGCGCGCCTGGCCGCCGGCGACCGCGTGCGCGTGGGGCGGGTCGAGATCGAGGTCAGCGAGGCGGCGAACTAGGGAACGATTGGCGATCGCCAGATCCCCAGATCCCCAGATCCCCAGATCGCCAGATCGCAAGATCCCCAGATCCCCCTCACTCGCCGCCCAGGAACGGGTTCGTCCTCCTCTCCCTCCCGATCGTCGTCCCGGGGCCGTGGCCCGCGTGCACGACGACGACGTCGGGCAGCGCGAGCAGCACGCCCCGGATCGACTCGATGAGCGTGCGGTAGTCGCCTCCCGGCAGGTCGGTCCGGCCTATCGACCCCGCGAACAGCGTGTCGCCGGAGAAGAGCGTCGTGCCCGCCGTCCCCGACGGGCCGACGAGAAAGCAGACGCCCCCGGGCGTGTGACCCGGCGTGGGCAGCACGCGCGCCGACAGCGTCCCGAAGTCGATCGACGACGACGCGTCGAAGAAGCGGTCGATCGCCGGCAGCCGCTCGACGTCGAGTCCGAAGAAGGCCGCCTGCTGCGGCGCCGCCGCGTAGAGCGGGAGGTCGTCCCGGTGCAGGCACACGGGCGCGCCGGTCGCGGCCTTCGCCCTCGCGGTGCCCGACACGTGATCGACGTGGGCGTGCGTGAGCAGGACGAAGCGGACGCCGAGCTTCCGCTGCTCCACGACGCGCAGCAGCGCGTCCACCTCGTCGCCGGGATCGATCAGCACCGCCTCGCGCGTCTCCTCGCAGGCCACCACGTAGCCGTTCTTGTGGAAGGGGGGCGCCTCTCGGGTCTCGAGCAGCATGCCGTTATGATACCCACAATGACCATGCCGATTTCCGCGATGCCCACCCTCGACGACATCCGGCAGGCGCGCGCCCGCGTCTCGCCGCGCGTCAGGCGCACGCCGCTCGTGCGCTCGGAACGCCTGGGCGACGCGTCGGGCGGCGAGGTCTGCCTGAAGCTCGAGTCGCTGCAGGTCACCAGCTCGTTCAAGGCGCGCGGCGCGCTGAACGCGGTGCTCGCGCTCGCCGAGCGTCGCGGCGCGGGCGCCCCGCTCCCGCGCCTGGTGACCGCCTCGGCCGGCAACCACGGCCGGGCGCTGGCCTGGGCCGCCGAAATGGCCGGCCTCCCGGTGGTCGTCTTCACGCGCCGCCAGGCGCCGGCCGCCAAGCTCGACGCCATCCGGCGCCACGGCGCCGACCTGCGCGCCGTCGCCGAGACGTACGAGGAGACCGAGGTCCTCGCCAAGCGGTTCGCGGCCGAGACCGGGGCGCACTTCATCTCGCCCTACAGCCACCCCGACCTCATCGCGGCCATCGGCACCATCGCGCTCGAAATCGTGGAGGACCTGCCGGCCGTCGAACGGATCGTCGTGCCGGTCGGGGGCGGCGGATTGCTGGCCGGCGTCGCGGCCGCCGCGCGCCTCGTCCGGCCTGACGTCGAGGTCGTGGGCGTCGAGATCGAGGCGTCGCACGCGTTCGCCGCGTCGCTCGCGGCGGGCCGGATCGTCCAGGTGGAGGTGGGGCCGACGATTGCCGATGGCCTGGCCGGGAACATGGACCCCGGGAACCTCGCGTTCCCGATCGTGCAGGCGCTGGTACGGCGCACCGAGATCGTCGCCGAAAGAGAGGCCCGGGAGGCCATCCGCGCGCTCGCGCGCGACGACCACCTCATCGCCGAGGGCGCCGGGGCGGTTGGCGTCGCGGCCGTGGCCTCGGGCCGCCTGGCCCCGCCGGCCCGGACGACCGCCGTCGTCGTCTCGGGAGCGAACATCGACGCGGACGTGCTGGCGGCAGTCCTCGGCAGCAAGGATTGAACCCGGAGCTCACGTGGGTTGAGACGTTCGCTCCGCCGCCGACTCAGGACTCAGGGCTCACGGGAAGTGCACGCGACGCACGTGAACTGGAGTGCAGGGCGTCAGCGCCGGCGCCAGGTCCGGCCGCCGTCCGACGTCTCGTAGACCGAGCGGTCCGACGCGGTCACCGTGGCCGACGCCTCGCTCCACGCGTGCACGGCCACGAGGTCCGCTCCGGTCGGCGACGAGAGCCGCTGCCACGTCCGGCCGTCCGTCGTGCGCAGCACCACGCCGCCGGCGCCGACGATCCAGCAGACCCGGTCGGCCGGCGCCGACGCGTCGAGGAGCGCGGTGCTCACGCCGCTCGCCTGGCGCTCCCACGACCGCCCGTCGTCGATCGACTGCTCGATCGAACCGTCCTGGCCGAAGCGCCACGTGATCGAGGTCCCGGCCGGCCCCTCGACCGACACGGAGCCTCGCGGCGCGCCGGCCGCCGCGACCAGCGAGCGCACGGCCCGGTTCTCCGCTCCAGCCGTCTTCGCCTCGGCCAGCGCCGGTGCCGCCCGCGGCGCGGCCGCCATCTTCTC
>JAJXZZ010000007.1 GCA_021779795.1 Acidobacteriota bacterium
AGAGGGGGCGAAGCCGCCGCAAGCGCAAGGCCGCGCGGCCTGCTGAAGCCACGTCATGACGGCCGGCTGTGGGCGGTGCCGAATTCGTGGACGCGCAGACGCGCCCACCGGTCCTTGGAAAACCGCTCCGCGGTTTCCCACACCGTCCACAGCCCATCACCATCTTTAGGAACCGGAGACCGACCGGGAGCGGAGACTCCCGTGGCGAGCGACCCGCCGACGACAACTATCCGCGCAGCCCCCAGCTCGCGGCGGCACCGTTCGTTGACTCTTCGTCGCTCGACTTCTCACCCCGTCCTCCGACTTCTCACCCCGTCCTCCGACTTCTCATCCCGTCCTCCGACTCCTCATCCCGTCCTCCGACTACCTGCTCACGTCCACGTAATACAAGTCCGTCGCCACCTCGAATTCGCCCTCCGGGATCGGCGTCCGCATCGTCTGCCACTCGGTCGTCGGGTGGAGCGTCTGCCAGGCCCCCCTGCGGCCCGCCTTGATCGGCATGTCGAACCCCTTCACGCCCGCCGTCCAGCGGTAGGCCACCAGCCCGTCGCCCAGGAACTCCAGGTCCAGCGTCGGCAGCGGCCCCTGCCTCAGGTACTCGTCGAAGATCGGCGTCAGGTCGCGCCCGGTCTGGCGGTTGAAGAACGCCACCATGTCCGCCGTCGTGATCGTCTCGTACTCGAAGTGCTGGAAGCACGCCTTGATGAGCGCGAACCACCGGGCATCGTCGTCGATCACGTGGCGCAGCGTGTTCAGGAAGAGCGCCCCCTTGAAGTACTGATCCTGTGACGGCGTCCGGTTGATCCCCGGCTCCGTGATGATCGGCTGGCGGTTGCGCACCTTCGGCTTGTAGCCGTTCAGGTACCTCATCGCGTCGGCATAGCCCCAGAGGCGTTCGACGTAGAGTCCCTCCATGTAGGTGGCCCAGCCCTCGTGGATCCACATGTCCGAGACGTCGGCCGCGGTCACGGCGTTGCCGAACCACTCGTGCGCGCTCTCGTGGACGATGATGAAGTCGAAGCGCGGGCTGATGCCGACGCCGGTCCAGTCGCGCTCGAGATACCCGTTGGCGAAGTGGTTGCCGTACGTGACCGCGCTCTGGTGCTCCATGCCCGAGTAGGGGGCCTCCACCAGCTTGTAGCCGTCGCGCGCGAACGGGTAGCGGCCGAAGTAGTGCTCGTACGCCTCGATCATCGGCCGGGCCTGCGCGAACTGCCGCTTCGCCTTGTCGAGGCTCTCGGGCAGGCAGTAGAAGTCGAGCGGGAGCCCGTCGGCCGTGTCCGAGAAGTGCGCGTAGTCGCCGATGTTCAGCGAGACGTCGTAGTTGTTGATCGGGTACTGGACGAGCCAGTCCCAGCGCGTGTAGCCGTCGCCCAGGTCGGTCTTGCCCAGGAACTTCCCGTTCGACACGTCCGCCAGGCCGTTCGGGATCGAGACGCGGATCGTCATGCGCTCGACTTCGTCGCGCTGCTGGTCCTTGTTCGGCCACCAGATGCTCGCCCCGACGCCCTGGCACGCGGTGTTGATCCACGGCCGCCCGGCCGGGTCCTTGCCGAACGTGATGCCGCCGAACCGGCCCGCCGACCTGGGGTGACCCGAGTAGGAGAAGTCGATCGAGTAGACGCGCCCCTTGCGGAGGGTCTCGGGAAAGTCCACGAAGACGGCCCCCGAGTCGCGCTCGTAGGCGAGCGCCGTCGTGCCGAGCAGGATCTGGTCCACCTGCAGGGCGTCGGCCAGGTCGAGCTGGATGCGCGTGGCGTCGCTCAGCATGCGGAAGCGGATCGTGTTCTTCCCGCTGACGAACTGCTTCGCGGGATCCACGCGGATGTCGAGGTCGTAGGACAGCAGGTCGTTGTTCGCGCGGTACTGGCCGTAGGCGCCGCGCAGGATGTCGGCGTGCGTCGGCTCGCGGCGCGCGGCCGACGGCGGCGCACCCATGCGGTATTCCTTCGGCGGATCGACGCCGAGCAGCCACGTCACGAAGTAGTCCCACCGCCGCCGCGTCATGTAGGCCGACGCCGAGCCGTAGCCGTGGCCCTGGTTCGGCAGGATGACGAGGTCGAAGTCCTTGTTCGCCTTGATGAGCGCGTCCGCCACGAGCAGCGTCTGGCAGGGCGGGACGTTCATGTCCATGCTGCCGTGGGCGAGCATCAGGTGGCCTTGCAGGTGTCCGGCGAACGCCTGGTTGGCCTCGGCCGCGTAGTTGTCGGCGCCGTCCGCGCCCCGCGCGAGCAGCCCCTGGCACCGCTCGCCCCAGTCGTCCTCGTTCAGGCGCTGGTCGTGGTTGCCCGACTCGGCGATGCCGACCTGGAAGAACCCGGGGAAGCGGAACATCGCCGTCGTCGTCGCGAACCCGCCGCCCGAATGGCCCCAGATCCCGGCGCGCGACAGGTCGATCCACGGGAACCTCGCGGCCAGTTCCTTCATTCCCGCGATCTGATCGGGGATGGTGTTGTCGCGTCCCATGGCGCCGTAGTACGCGCCGTGGAACGCCTTCGATCGTCCCGGCGTCCCCATCCCGTCGATGGTGACGACGACGAAGCCCAGCTCGGCGAGCGCCTGGCGGTCGCCGCGGGCCGCGGCGAAGGCGCGGCTGCCGGTGGACCCGGCCTGCGGGCCGGGGTAGACGTTGTTGACGATCGGGTACTTTCGCGACGGATCGAAGTTGGTCGGGCGGAAGAGCAGGCCGTAGAGGTCGGTCTTGCCGTCCCGCGCCTTCACGCGGATGGGGACCGGCGGCTGCCAGCCGATCGCGCGCAGGCGCGAGATGTCCGCCTTCTCGAGCATCATCACGAAATGGCCGTCGCCGTCGCGGAGGGCGACGGCCGGCTCCCGGTCGGGCCGCGAGAAGGTGTCCACGAGATAGCGGCCCGACGGGGAGATCTGGACGACGTGATCCGACGCCAGCGGCGTGAGCGGCGTGTAGCCGGTTCCGTCGAGGGCGATCCGGTAAGCGTGCCTGTAGCAGGGATCTTCGCCGGGCTCGCGCCCCTGCGCCTCGAACCAGATCGTCCGTCCCCGCTCGTCCACCCGCAGCAGCCGCATCACGGGCCCCTCGCCCGACGTCACCTGCCGCTCCCGGCCGGTGGCCACGTCGCGAACCCACAGGTTCCAGTCCCGGACGAACGCCGTCTTCGTGCCGTCGGGGGAGGGGACGTCCGGGCGAAGCCGGCCTCGCCCGCGTCCCTGGCCGGCGTTCGGCGCCGGAACGGCGGAGGGGGCCGCGCCGGTGTCGGCGCAGCGGGCGCCGCCGGCGTCGCAGCGGTAGCGGCGCCCCTCGACGTCGAACCAGACCGAGTGCCGGTCGGGCGTGAAATCGAACGACGTGAACGGCAGCGCGTGGGGCGCCACGTCGCGGCCCAGGACGGCGGAGAGCGCGGCGGCGAGGCGAGCGTGGTCGAACGCGGGCGTGCGCGTGCGCAGCGCGGGATCGACGAATTCGAACTCGTAGCCGTCCGGCACCTGGTAGCGATACCAGAAACGATCGCCGGGCAGCCAGTGCGCCGACACCTCGCCCCCGATGACGAGCGGGTTGACGTTGGCCGGGAGCAGGCGCTCGGCGCGGGCATAGTCGGCCGCGGTGAGGGCGCGCGCGGGTTGGGCCGGCTTCGGCTGCGCGGAGAGCGGAGCGGCCGACGCCGCCAGCGCCGCGGCGCACGAGAGGGCCAGCGACCAACGTCGGGAACGGGAGCGATCGAGGCGAGGCATATCGCGTTCGGGTTCGGGGAAGAATCGAGGTGGCGAGCGACGATATTCGGCACATCATACACAAGCGGGCGGCGGTCGAAGCGGGAAAGGGGGCCGGCGCGCGGCGGACGAGGGAGCTGAGGATAGAATAGGGCTCGCGATGTCAGAACTGCCTCGAGTCAACGCCGCCCGGCTGCGCGCCCGCATCGAGAGCCTGAGCCGCTTCGGGCGCCGGCCGGGCGGGACGTTCGAGCACGGCGTGACGCGCGTCGCCTTCTCGGAGGCCGACAGGGGGGCCCGGGCCTGCCTGACGGGCTGGATGCGGGCGGCCGGTCTCGCGGTGCGCGTGGACGAGGCGGCCAACCTGGTCGGCCGCAGCCCCGGCAGCGACGACTCGGCGTCTCCGATCCTCGTCGGGTCGCACATCGACACGGTCGTGGAGGCGGGCAACTTCGACGGCGCGCTCGGGGTCGTCGCTGCGCTCGAGGTGGCGGAGGCCCTGACCGGAGGGCGCGGGGCGACGCGTCACCCGGTCGAGGTCGTCGTATGGACGAACGAGGAGGGCGTGGCCTACGGCGACGGGCTGTGCGGCAGCCGGGCGGCGGCGGGGGAGTGCACCGACGGCGAACTGGACAAGGTGTGGCACGGAGCGCGCAAGGCTGACGCGCTCCGGTCGCTGGGCGGCCGGCCGGACCGTGTCGGCCTGGCGCGCCGGGCGCCGGGGTCCGTGCACGCCTATCTCGAACTGCACGTCGAGCAGGGGGGCGTGCTCGATCACGCCGGCATCCCCGTCGGCATCGTCGAGGGGATTGTCGCGATTCACCGCTACGAGTGCGTCGTCCGCGGAGAGGCCAACCATGCCGGGACGACGCCGATGGCCGATCGGCGAGACGCGCTCATCGCGGCCGCGCGCCTGGTCGAGGCGGTGCGCGACGTGGCGACGGGGGAGCCCGGGCGGCAGGTGGGCACGGTCGGGCGACTCGAGGTGGCGCCCAACGCGCCGAACGTCGTGCCGGGCGAGGTTCGGCTGACGGTCGAGCTGCGGGACCTGTCGGAGGAGAAGCTGGAGCGGCTGGCCCGAGACCTCACCGCCCGCGCCGGCGCGATCGCGTCGGCCACCGGGACCGCGATCGAGATGGTGCCGTCGAGCCGTCACCAGCCGGCGCTCGCGTCGCCGGGCGTGCGGGCGGCGATTGCCGAGGCCGCCGACGCGCTGGGCGTCGCGCACCTGTCGCTGCCGAGCGGCGCGGGGCACGACGCGCAGATGGTGGCCCGGTTCGCGCCGATGGGCATGATCTTCGTGCCGTCGGCCGGCGGCGTCAGCCACTCGCCGCGCGAGCGGACGTCGTGGGAGGATTGCGCGCTGGGCGCCGACGTCCTGCTCGGCAGCGTGCTCGGCGTCGATCGGCTTCGGTTCGACGGGCCGTCGGGGATATGATGGGCCCTTCCGACACCTGACACGAGCGAGGATGCCCATGACGCTTCGAAGGATTGCGCTCGCCGCGCTCCTGCCGGCGGCGGTCGCCGGTCTCGGCGCGGGGCCGATGGCGCCGCGCGCGCCGCAGGCGGCCCCGGCGCCGCTGGCGATTGGCGCGACGGTCCCGGCCGACGTGACGCTGACCGACATCTACGGCAAGACGCACACGCTCGGCGACTACCGGGGCAAGGTGGTGTTCGTCCACTTCTGGTCGATCGTCTGCCCGTACGAGAAGCTGGCCGAGCCCAGGTGCATCGCGATCCAGAAGGACTACGGCGACAAGGGGGTCGTCGAGATCGCGATCAACGCGAACCAGCGGGAGCTGAAGAGCGACGGCGGCGAGCCGTACGCCAACTTGCGGGCGCACGTGGAACAGGCCGGCGTGAACTTCCTGGTCACCGTCGATCCGGGCAACAAGGTGACCGACGTGTTCGGGGGCCAGAGCACGCCGCACTGTTTCATCATCGACCGCGAGGGCGTGCTCCGCTACTCGGGCGCCCTCGACGACGACCCGCGCGGCGTGAAGGGGGCGAGCGCCGTGTCGTACGTCCGCGAGGCGCTCGACGCCGTCCTGGCGGGCCGGCCGGTGGCAACGCCGGTCACCAAGCCCTATGGTTGAAGCGTGAAGAGATAGCCTCTCGTGAAGAGGCACGCGGAACGGATTGGCGTCCGGGCGGCGCTCGCGCGGCGCGAAGGGGAGAGGGTCGGGAGCATGACGAGCAGGCGGTGGGTGGCGGCGGTGGCGGTGTCGATGGCGGTGCTGGCGGTCGGCGTCACGAGCGCCCAGGCGGCGGAGCCCGACGTTCGTGTCGTCGATTTGAAAGGGCTCGACGCGGCGCTGGCCTCGCATAGGGGCGAGGCGGTGCTGCTCAACTTCTGGGCCATCTGGTGCGAGCCGTGCGTGGCGGAGCTGCCCGACCTGCTCGAGGTCGGCCGCCAGTTCAAGGGGCGGCACGGCGTCGTGCTGACGGTGTCCTACGACCTGATGGTTCCCGGCGTCACGCCCGACGAGGCCCTGAAGCAGGTGAAGGCGTTCGTCGCGGCCCGGAAGATCGACGCGCCCGTCTACGTCTACAACGCCCCCGACTACGACGCCATCAACCAGCGCTTCGGCCTGCCCGGGCCGGTGCCCATGACCGTCGCCATCGACGCCAGCGGCGAGGTGGTGGACCGCCATCCGGGCAAGGCCGGCAGAGCCGGCTTCGTCGCCATGATGCGGAAGGCGCTGGGCGCCGCCGGCGGCGCGGGGCCGCGGTAGGCGGCCGCCCGGTGCGCGCGTCCCTGGTCCGGACACCTCTGTTCGAGGGCAACGTGATGGAACCCAATTGGGCCGAGGAGCTGCCCGTCGCCGTCACCGTGACGAGGGCCGACGGGACGATCGTGGCGATGAACGAGCGGTCGCGCCAGGCGTATGCCGCCGACGGGGGAGGCGCGCTCGTCGGGCGGCGCGTCTTCGACTGCCATCCCGAGCGGGCGATCGACAAGACGCGCGCGCTGTTCGCCGCGCAGCAGCCGAACCACTACACCATCCGCAAGAACGGCCAGCGGAAGATCATCCACCAGCTGCCCTGGTTCGAGGGTGGCGAGTTCGCCGGGTTCGTCGAGATCTCGATCCCGGTCCCGGACGAGTTGCCCCACTTCGAGCGGTAGGGGTCGGCAGGGGTCGGAAGACCGCTCCGACCCCTGTCACCCTGTCGGCTTACCGGGCCGTCGCCAGGTACAGCGCGTTGAAGAGCAGCGGGAACGTCGCCTGCGTCTGCGCGCGGTGCTGCGGCCGGAGGCCGAACAGCACCAGGCGGCCCGGGTTCATCTCCACCTCGACGATGGCCGCGCGTCCCGCCATCAGGTCCTCGCCCTTCATCCATCCCGAGGCCACGAGATCGGTGTTCGGGTAGCGGGCGACGACGCTGACGCGCTGCGACGCGAACCCGGCGCTCACGTCGAAGAAGGGGCTGTTGTTGTAGAAGCCGAGCGCGTCGGCGGGCATGCCGTAGCCGAGGGGATTGGCCGTGTCCACCTCGACGCGCACGATCGTCCCCGGCGCGGAGTGCTCGTCCCGCGGCAGGTCCCGCTTCACGTCGCGCACCGGGATCGGCCACCGGTCGATGGCCAGGTCGGTGCTGGCGCCCAGCAGGACCAGCGTGCCGCCGTCTGCGACGAACGCCTCGAGCGCCTGCAGTCCCTCGTCGCCAATCCCGCCGCGGTACTCGGGCCTCGTGCTCTTCGCCGTGTTGCCCTCGAGGATGTCGCGCGGCCGCTGGTCGGCGATCACGATGGCGTCGTACTGCTGGCGCAGGCGGCCGGCGCGGACGTCCGCGTTGTGCAGCGTCTTCGGGGCGAACTCCCACTGCTCGAGCACCCAGCGGGTCCAGCCCTCGTCGATGTTCGCGGTCCAGGGCTGGTAGAGGCCGATGCGCGGGGCCTTGATCGGGAGCGGCGCCGCCTTCCGGGCCGGCTCGCGTGCCGCGTCGGCCTGCCGGAACTGGACCCCGAAGCCGGCGGCCAGCTCGTCGAGCAGCGTGCGCGGCGCGCCGGTCACGAGCACCGTGTCGGTCGTCCCGGCGCGCTCGAACGCCACGCTCGCGCCCGCCTTGAGGAGCCGGTTGATCGCGATGGCCGAGTCCGGGCCCCGGTAGTCGAACGCGACCCGCAGGCCGCCGCCTTTCACGTCGCCGGCCAGCGTGGGCGCGCCGCTCAGCTTCTCGAGCTTCGCCGCGTCGGGCACCGCCGACTTCGCGAAGACGACGCTGGCGCCCATCTGCATGCCGAGCGACCAGGCGGTCACGTCGTAGGGCGGCACGGGCGGGGAGGTCGGCGTGAGCCGGACCTCGGGATAGGTCTGCTTCTCGAGCAGGTCCTTCGCGTAGCGGGCGAAGACCTGCGTCATCGGCACGACCAGCGTGCCGGCCTCGTAGCGGCGGCCGTCCGCGTCGAACGCCGCGCCGGCCCGCCACACCTCGACGCCGCCCATCTGCAGGCGCTCGGCGAGCCGGACCGCCGCGCGCGGTTCGAACTGGCTCGAGACCGGGATGATGATGGCGGCGACGCCCTTCAGGTCTGCGCCCTCGACGGTCGCGCGGTTGACCTCGTACACCTGGCGCAGCAGCGTCTCGCGCTCGTCGGCGGCCGTCTCGAGCAGCCCCATCGTGGCGATCATCTCGTAGTCCACGATGTCGCGCAGCGTCCAGCGGCCGCCCATCCACGGGCGCGGGTACACCGTGCGCGGCGTGATGTCGCGCGGGGCGGGCAGCGGCCCCAGCGTGTCGGCCTGCGGCCGGCCGCCGCGCCGTTCCTCCTCGGGAGCCGGCGGGGCGCCAGGCACCGCGCGCCGCTGCTCGGTCGGCGCCGCCACCCGGACGCTGGCGACCTCGGTGAGCAGCCCCACCTCGTTGTGCCACCAGCCGCTCCACGCCATCGCCCCTTCCCAGTAGTTCGTGTACGTGGAGTTGTAGATGATGCCGTTCTTGCCCTCCGCTTCGAGCGCGGCGGCCTGCGACTGCCCGAGGATGCCGTTCCACCGGTAGACGAGCGGGTGGACGTTGGGATTGATCGGGTCGGTCGCCGGCATCACGAAGATCCGCGGGCCCGCGGGCCCCTGCTGGTGCTCGTCCAGCCAGACAGCGGGGAACCAGTCGTGCCACAGCAGGCGGGCGGTGAGCTGGCTCTCCTTCTGCGTGAACATGTACATGTCGCGGTTGTTGTCGTGGCCGGTGTAGGGCTGGTAGAGCCAGGGCAGCGGGCTGGCCTCGTACTCGGTGCCGAGGTTCCGGTTGAACCAGTCCACGACCATGATCTCGCCGTCGGGGTTGAGGCTGGGCACGAGCACCAGGATGACGTTGTCGAGGATCTTCCTGACGAGCGGGGAGTCCTCGGTGGCCAGCCGGTGAACGAGCTCGAGCGCCATCTGCGACGAGCCGATCTCGGTCGAGTGGATGTTGCAGGTGACGAGGACGACCGCCTTGCCCGACCGGAAGATCTCGTCGCGCTCGGCCGGCGACGGCGCGCCGCCCTGGAAGTAGAGCCTTCGCTCGAGCTGCTTGAAGCGGTCCAGGTGGGCCATCGTGTCGGCGGAGCCGACCTCCACGGCGATGAAGGGATTGCCCTGCGTCGTCGGGCCGAGATCGCGGACCTTCACCCGCGGCGAGCCGTCCGCCACGAGCCGCATGTATTCGACGATCTTGTCCCACCGGGCGAGCTTGTTGTCCGCGCCGACGCGGAACCCCAGGAACTGCTCGGGCGTGGGAATCGGGGGCGCGGCGGCCTCGACGCGGAACGCGGGCCGTGGCGCGAGGACGAAGGCGGCGAGCAGGGCGGCGGCCAGGAAGCGGCGGTGCATGCGCGGTCCTTTCGGTGACATGGGCGCCCACGGGGCGCGCGGCGGGAACTATAGTAAACTACAATTTTTCCCGCCGCAGAATTTGCGGCCGCTACCGACAAACCATCCCGGATGACCTCCTGGAGCTGAGCACCGACATGGGTCTTCTCGACAAGTTTCGCGCGCAACCCCGTTGGAAGAACGCGAACCCGGCGACCCGCGTGGCGGCCGTCGAAGAATTGCCGCTCGACCAGCAGGACACGCTGGCCTCGATCGCCAGGGAGGACACGGACCCGTCCGTCCGCATCGCGGCGCTCAGGAAGGTGATCGATCCGGCGGTCGTCGCGGCCATCGGCAAGGCGGACGCCGACCAGAAGGTGCGGGAGGAAGCCGGGACGCTGCTCGTGGACCTGGCGACCGGCGCGTTCGAGGGGACCGACGACGCCGAGAGCCTCGCCGCCCTGGCCGGCCTCACCGAGGCCCGGCACCTCGTGGCGGTCGCGCGGGCTGCGGTGAGCGACGGCGTCGCCCGCGCGGCGCTCGATCGGCTGAGCGAGGAGGCGTCGTTCGGCGCCGTGGCGCGCAAGGCGGGGTCGGCCGCCATCCGCCTCGAGGCGCTCTCGAGGGTCGGCAGCGAGGCCGAGCTCGCCGGCGTCGCGGTCCGGTCCGACTTCAAGGACGTGGCCGTGGCCGCGGTCGAGCGCCTGTCGGCGCGGGAGCTGCTGGGCGACGTGGCCGAGCGGGCGAGGAACAAGTCGGCTGCCAAGCGCGCGCGGACGATCGTGCGCGACATGGATGAGGCCGCCGAGGCGGCCAGGAAGAAAGCCGCGTCGGTCGCCGACACCGCCGCCGGGGCGGAGCGGCGCAAGGCGGCCGGCGCCGCGGCGCTGTGCGCCCGGCTCGAGGCCCTGGTCACCACCGACCTCGACGAGGGCGAGGCCGTGATCGCCGAGATCGACCGCGGCTGGCGCGCGCTCGGGGAGGTCGAGGGCGCCATGGCCCAGCGGTTCGCGGCGGCCCGGCAGGCGGCCGCCGAGGCGGTCGCCAGGCACCAGGTGGAGCGTGCCGAGCTGGCCCGGTCGCGCCAGGCCGTGGCCGAGGCCGTCGCCGCCCGCCGCGCCCTCTGCGAGCAGCTCGACGTCGTCGCCGGCGAGGAGACGCCCGCCAGGGTCGAGGAGGCGAAGGCCGCGTGGGCCGCGCTGCCCGAGATGCCGGACGCCGCCGAAGCGCGGCGCTGGACGGCGCGGTTCGACCAGGCGTGCCGCGCGGCGTTCGAACGCCACGAGAAGCTCGCCCGGCTGCGCGGCAGCCACGAGAGGGCGGTCGGCCTGTGCGCGGCGGCCGAGCGGCTGGCCGAGACCGCCGCGTTCCCGCAGGCCCGCCAGGAGGTCCAGTCGATCAGGCGCGCCTGGCAGCAGCTGCGCGAGACCGGCCTGGAGGACGAGGCGCTCGTCGGACGGTTCGCGGCCGCCGACGCGAAGCTCCAGGAGCGCGAAGTGGCGGCGCGCGAGCAGCGGGCCAGGGAGCTGGCCGACAACCAGGCCCGGCTCCAGGCGCTGTGCGCCGACCTCGAGAGCCGGATCGCCGCCAGCGACTTGTCGCTCAAGCAGGCCGAGCGGGCGGTCCGTGACGCCCGCGCGGCCATCGACGAGGCCGCCCCGCTGCCCACGCGCGAGGCCCGGCAGGCGATCGACGCCAGGCTGAAGGCCGTCGTGTCGGCGCTGGTTCCGAAGGTGCAGGAACTGCGCGACATGGACGAGTGGCAGAAGTGGGCCAACGCCGGCGTCCAGGAAGAGCTGTGCCAGCACGTGGAGAGCCTGCTGCAGGTCGAGGACCTCGCCGTCGCGGCCCGGCAGCTGCGCGAGGCGCAGGCGCGGTGGAAGCAGGTGGCGGCGGCGCCGCGGGCCCAGTCGCAGGCGCTCTGGGCGCGCTTCAAGGCCGCCTCCGACGCCGTGCGCGCCCGCTGCGACGTCTACTTCGCCAAGCTCGCCGAGGACCAGGCCGGCAACGCCGCCCGCAAGGAGGCGCTCTGCCAGCAGGCCGAGGGGCTCACCGCCTCGACCGACTGGATCAGGACGGCCGAAGCCATCAAGGCGCTGCAGGCGGAGTGGAAGACGATCGGCCCCGCGGCGCGGCCCCAGGAGAAGGCGCTCTGGGAGCGGTTCCACGCGGCGTGCGACGGCTTCTTCACCCGGCGGCGCGAGGACCTCCAGCACCGCAAGGAGGAATGGTCGTCGAACCTGGCGCGCAAGGAGGCCCTCTGCCAGCAGGCCGAGGCCATCGCCCAGACCACCGAGTGGCAGCAGGGCATCGACGAGATCAAGCGGCTGCAGGCCGAGTGGAAGGCGGTCGGCCCGGTCCGCAAGGCGCGGGCCGACGAGGTCTGGACGCGCTTCCGGGCGGCGTGCGACGCCTTCTTCGAGGCCTACCAGCATCGCCACCACGCGGCGGCGGCGTCGGCCACCGCCGAGGCCGAGGAGATGTGCGTCGAGATCGAGGCGTTCCTCCCGGCCTCGGGGGAAGCGACGGAGCCGGTTGAGCCGCCTGCCGCGCCGGAAGCGGTGGGGGAGAAGGTCGTCGCCCTCCGCCGCCGCTTCACCGACAAGCTCGCCGGCCTGCCCCGCGAGCGCGCGCTGGTGCTGGGCGACCGGTTCCACCACGCGCTGGCGAAGCTGCTCGACGCCTGGCCGGCCGCGTTCGCCGGGACCGAGATCGATCCGGCCGCCAACGCGAGCCGCATGGAGGCGCTCTGCGTCCAGGTCGAGTCGCTGCTGGCGCAGGGGAGCGAGGCCGCCGCGTCCGCCCCGCCCGACGAGTCGCCGGCCTCCGTGCTCGCGCGGCAGCTGCGCGAGGCGCTCGCGACCAACACGATCGCCGGCCGGCCGGACGAGGCCTCGAAGTGGAAGGCTGTCTCGGAGCAACTGCGGGCGGCCCAGGCCGCGTGGAAGAAGATCGGCCCGGTTCCCGAGGCCCACGCGCGCCCGCTGGCGGCCAGGTTCCAGAAGGCCTGCAACCGCGTGTCCGAGCGGCTCGATCAGGCCCGGCGCTGAGCGGGCCGCCACGCCATGGCCCGCCGCAGCGCCAGGTACGCCGCGACGGCCACCACGAGCGACGGGACCGTGCCGCCGATGCCGCGGGCCGCGTAGTAGGTGACGCTGCCCGCGGCCCACGCGACGAACCCCGCGGGGTCGATCCCCCGGCGCCGGCCGAACTCTCCCGAGCCGTCGTAGAGCGCGTCCACCCGCACCTCCGAGCGCACCAGGTAGAAGCGCGCCAGCAGGATCCCGCCGACCGGCACCAGGACCGCCCCCAGCACCAGCATGAAGCCCGCGTAGCGCTCCAGCCACGCGCCCGAGAACGCGCTGAGCGCGGTGCCGACCAGGCCCGTGGACCAGACGGTCACCTGGTCGCCCGCCTTCGGCATCAGGCTCCGCAGCGCGAGCGACGACATGTAGATGTTCACGAAGTTGGTCGTCACCGTCGCCACCGTCATCAGGATCGCCCCCGACAGGCCGAGGTCGAGCGCCCGGAGCATCGTCCCCGGGTCGCTGCTCCCCGCCGCGCGGGCCGCCACGACGCCGAGCGGCATCAGCCAGAGGCTGGTGAGCGCCAGCCCCAGGAACACCGCCACGCTGGCCTTGCGCGCCGACGCCGTGTAGCGCGAGTAGTCGGCGAACATCAGGATCCACGACACCTGGTAGCCGACGACGATGTCGAGGCCGGCCGGCCACGAGAGGCCGCCCGCGCCCGGCGCCCACAGCACGCGCCCGGGCAGCCTCAGGCAGGCGACCGTCAGGCCCACGCCCACGACGGCCAGCAGCGGCACGGCGAGGCGGTCGGCGCGCGCCACGAGGCGGGGGCCGCCGGCGACGATGAGCGTGGACGCGATGCCGACGCCGACGGCCCAGGCCCGCTCGGAGCCGCGCCCGCCGGCCACCTGCGCGCAGGCCGAGGCGGCGATCACGTTGTTGACCGCGATCCAGGCGAAGTTGGTCGCGTAGAGCAGCAGGGCGACCAGGCCGGCGCCCGTCGTCCCCAGCGCGGCGCGCGCCGCGATCACCGACGGCACGCCGAGGCGCGGGCCGACTGCCGACAGCGCGGCGATGAGCAGCGACCCGGCGAGCACGCCGGCGGCGATGAGCGCCAGCGCCGCCGGCAGGCCGAAGGCCGGCGCCAGGCTCGCGCCGGTCTGGAAGGTCGTCGCCACGATGTTCGCGCACGCGAAGATCACGAACAGGTCGAGCGGCGACTGGCGGCGGTCGCCGGGCGCAATCGGGCCGATGTCGGCGGCGTTCACGGCAGGAGCGTCCCCCTCGCGGCGCGGGCGGCCGCGCGGAGGCGCGGCCGCCGGTCCAGCCAGCTCAGATCCGGTCGAGCTCGTCGCGCCCGGTGGCCACGTTCCAGACCTGGATCTCGTACTGCGCCACGCGGTGCTTCACGTACGGGTCGTTGTCGCGGATCCGGTCGAGGATCTCGGGCGCCTGGTCGTCGGGCACCCGCAGCAGGGCGGCGCCGCCGAAGCGGGGCTCGAGCGGGCCCGAGCAGACGAGGAGCCCCTGCCGCTTCAGCTCCTGCAGGTACTCGCGGTGCGCCGGGTTGTGCTTCAGCACGTCCTCGATCGGGCGGCGGTAGCGAATCAGGGCGAGCGCGTACATCGATGGCCTCCTGGGCGCGGCCGCCCGGAGCGGCCGGCGCGAACGTCGCCCGATTGTACAATGTCCTCATGGCGAGGACGCTGCTGCTCATCTTTGCCCACCCCGACGACGAGACCTTCCTCGCGGGCGGGCTGTCGTGCCGGGCGTCGAGCGACGGCACGCGGGTCGTGCTCGCGACGGCGACGAGGGGGGAGTCGGGCAAGGCGGGCGACCCGCCCCTGTGCGCGCCCGCGGAGCTGCCGGCCGTGAGGGAAGCCGAGTTGCGCCGGGCGGCCGCGATTCTGGGCATCGCCGAGCTGCACCTGCTCGGCTACCGCGATCGCGACCTGGCCGCGGCGCCGGCCGAGCGGGTGCGCGCGCAGCTGGTCGGCCTGATCCGGGCGGTCCGCCCGTCGGTGGTCGTGACGTTCGACCCGCACGGGGCGAACCTGCATCCCGACCACATCGCGATCAGCCGCTTCGCGAGCGACGCGGTCGCCGCGGCGGCCGACGACCGGTTCCAGCCGGGCGACCGGCCCGCCTACGCCGTGCCGCGGCTGGCCTGGACGCCGGGCCGCCATCCCTGGCAGCTGGTCCGGGAGCCCGACATCGCGTCGTGCCCGGGCGTGGACTTCGCGATCGACGTCAGCGCCTGGCGCGACCGCAAGCTGGCGGCGCTTCGCGCGCACGCCACGCAGCACCGGAGCGTGGAACGGAACTTCGACTCGCAGCCGGACCGCGACCGCCTGCTCGGCTTCGAGGCGTTCCGGCAGGCCTTCGGCCCCCCGCTGGCGCGGCGGCCGCTCACCGACCTGTTCGACGGCGTGTGACGGCGGCCGCGCGCGTCCCCAAAATAGAAGAGGGCCGGGAGGAGCGCGGCGCTCCTCCCGGCCCTCGATCGTCGGCAGCCGCCGGCCGGCTGCGCGTGTCGGCCTACCGCGCCGCGCCGAGCGTCACGGGCACCGCCGAGCCGTAGTAGATCCCGTTGAACAGGAACTTGAACGTGCCGTGCGGCTGGCCGCGGAAGGTGATCTCCGGCCCGAACAGGAAGACCTTGCCCTTGCCGAGCGGGGCTTCCGCCATGGCCACGCCGCCGTCCAGGTAGTTCTGGCCCCACGCCCAGCCGCTGCGAAGCGGCTTGGCCGTGTCGAACCAGGCCACCGGCTGCACCCCCTTCAGCGTCGCGTCGGGGTCGAGCCGGAAGACCGGGCTGTTGTCGAAGAACACGTCCACCGACTGGCCGATGCCGTAGGCGAGCGGGTCGGCGGTGTTCACCGCCACGTCGAGAACCGAGCCGGGCACGAAGAATTTGTCGCTGCCCAGCCGGCGTTCCGGCGCGTTCGGCCCCATCTCGACCAGGTCGCTGCGGATGGGGAGGCCGAAGTAGCTCGCGATCGACGTGCCGGACCCGATCGCGATGATCGTGCCGCCGTTCTCCACGAACGTCCTGAGCTGCGGGATCGTCTTCTCGGCCGTGATGTTGCCGAGCCAGCCGCGGTACTGCTCGGGGATGTCGGCCGGGTTGGGCGCGCGGAAGAAGCCGCCGCGACGGCCGCCCGCCTCGCCCGGGGGCGGGGGGATGCTGCCGTTGGGGAAGATGATCACGTCGTACTTGGCGTTGAGATCACCGGCGTCGAGCGTCGGCGCGAAGACGCGCTCGTAGGTCGTCGGGAAGGCCTGCTCGAACATCCAGCGGATCCAGCCCGAGTCCATCGACCCGCCGTACCGGTCCCACAGCGCGATGCGCACCGGCTTCAGCTTCAGCGCCTGCCCGGCGGGCTTCACGCTCACCGCGGTCACGCTGACGCCGAGATCCGCCGCGATCTTGTCGAGCGCCGCCCTGGTCGTCGGCTTCGCCGGCACGTAGATGGCGCCGGCCGGGAAGGTCGTCGCGCCCGCCGTGAACGGCGACTTCAGCCAGTAGACGTCCTCCCTGGCCGCGAGCAGCCGGTTGGTGGCGACGAACGAGTCGTTCTGCTGGTGGCTCAGGACGTAGCCGGTCGTGCCCCTGGCGTGGGCGACCTTGGCCGGCGCCACCGGGATGAGGCCCGGCACCCGTTCGAACGGACCGTCGAACCCGTCGAGAATCCGGTCGAACTGCACGCCCATCTGGTAGGCGAGCGTCCAGCCGGTCGCATCGTAGGGCGGACGGGGCGGGCCTCCCGGGTACGGGATGTCGTCGGGGTGGTCCTGCGGCTCCATCATGTCCATGATGTGGGGCCTGAACGCCTGGGCCGTCTTGATGACGTAGGAGCCGGCCGGGTAGGCCTTGCCGGCCACGTCGAACGGCGCGGTCGCCCGCAGCACCGTGATGCCCGACTTGAGCAGCGCGTTGACGAACTTGGTCGCCGTCAGGAAGTCGGGCTGGTCGGAGGGGAGGATGAAGCCGCGCGGGTCGCGCGTGGCCGGGTCGTGCAGCACGCTCCAGTACTTCTCGGGGACGCCGCTCTGGCGGCCGCCGCCGACCATCGTCGAGAAGTCGGCGCCCATGCCGCCGCGCTCGCGGGCGGCGCTCTCGCCCATGTCCTTCGTGATCGCCGCCTGCACGGCCGCGATCTTCTTCGGCGTGATGGTCCAGGTGTCGCGGCTGCCGCGCTCGATCGAGTTGCGGCCCATCACGTAGCTGCGGTAGAGGAACCCCTCGCGGTCCCTCGCCGCCAGGTCGAGGATGGCGCGGTCGGCGGCGATCAGGTACTCGATCGACTGCCGCTGGTGCCAGACCTGCTGGGGCGCGATCGGGTACGGCTGGTTGCCGTCGGGCAGCTGCCGGGCGGGGACGAAGGGGATGCTGATCGGCGTCGGGTTGCCGACGATCTCGGTCAGGATCCCGATCTCGTTGTGGAAGTAGGCCGTCGTGCGGATGCCGCCGTTGAACCAGGTGGAGTAGGAGGCCGCGGCGCGCTGCACGGCGCCCGGCTTGCCCTCCACCATGAAGCGCTGGTGCATGGCCGCCGCGACCTGCTCGATCCCCTCGGGCACGAGCGGGTCGTAGTTGTAGTTGAACGGGTCGCGGAACGGCGCGCTGAACAGCACCGTGCCGGCCGGGCCGGTCTGGTGCTGGTTGTACACGACCTCCGGGAACCACTCGATGAACTGCTGGCGCGAAACCGCCTCGGTTTCGGGCTGGTTGTTGGCGTAGGAGTCGCGGTTGTTGTCGTGCCCGGCGTACTTCTGGTAGAGCACCGGGATCGCCATGTTCCGCTTCTTCGGATCGGACTCCCGCATGTACCAGTTCGAGACCAGTTCCATGCCGTCGGGGTTGATCGGGACGAGCAGCAGGATCACGTTGTCCAGGATCCGCATCGTCTCCGGGTCGGTGCGGCTGGCCATCTGGTAGGAGATCTGGAACAGGTGCTGCGAGGGCACGCACTCGGTGGCGTGCAGGCCGCTGTCGATCCAGACGACCGCCTTCCCCTCGGCGGCGAGCGCGCGGGCCTGCTCGTCGGTCAGGTTCTCGGCGTGCGCGAGCTTCTGCGCGATCTCCTTGTAGCGGGCGAGATGCTTCTGGTTCTCGGGGGACGTGAAGATCGCCATGATCATCGGGCGGCCTTCGGCCGTCGTCCCGATGGTGACGAGCTTCATCCGGTCGGATTCCTTGGCGAGCTTCTCCCAGTAGGCCTTGAGCTGGGTGTAGTTGGCCAGCATGTAGTCGTCGCCGGCGTCGAAGCCGAGGAACTCCTTGGGGGTGGTGATCGTTCCCTGCGCCAGAGCGCCGCCCGCGACGAGCAGGACGAACAGGGGCAGGAGCGCCGCGAGGCGCCGCATGGTCTTCGCGTTCATCGAGCCTCCTTCCGAAAGGCTCGGAAACAATAGCAGAAAGGGTGAGAGCCGATCCATAAGAAGGCGCGGGCACCGCGTGGTGTCCAGTCATCAGCGGCCAGCCAGTCACCCTGGCGCGCGGCCTTGGATCACCGGATGGAACAGGGCTTCAGCCCTGTTGAGCAACCTGGCGTTTCGACTCCTGTATGATGTGTCGGTATGTTTGCCAAGGCTGCGGACCTCCGCGTCCGCCCGTCGCTGCCGCGCCAGAACGTGCTCGCCACCTGCCAGGACGGGCGGGTGTTCGAGGCGCCGATCGGCACGCCGCTGCGTGAGTTCGTGAGGGCCCAGGAGCTGCAGGGGCCGGCGGCGCTGCCCGTGCCCGGCACGCCGTCGCCGGCGTCGGCGGCGGCGACCGTCGCCGTGATGCTGAACGGGCGGCTTCGCGAGCTGAGCTCGCCGCTGACCGAGGACGCCGAGCTGGTCCCGGTGACGACGGCCGAGATCGACGGCGTGCGCATCTACCGCCGGTCGCTCGCGTTCCTGCTGGTTGCGGCCGCGGGCGAGGTGTTCCCGGGCGTCGAGGTGAGCATCGAGCACTCGGCCTCGACCGTCGGGGGCTATTTCTGCGAGATTCGCGGGCGCGAGCCGTTCGGCCAGCAGGAGCTTCGGGCGATCGAGTCGCGGATGCGCGAGATGGTGGAGGCCGACCTGCCCATCGAGCGCACGCCCGTGTCGGTCGGCGAGGCGGTCGCGCTGTTCCGGGGCCGCGGCGAGGAGGAGCGCGTGCGCCTGATGGCCCACCGCGAGAAGGAGACGGTGGTCCTCTACACGCTCGCGGGGCGCCAGGAGTACTTCCAGGGCTACATGGTCCCGTCCACCGGCTGCCTGAAGTACTTCGCGCTGCAGGCGTTCCCGCCCGGGTTCCTGCTCCAGTTCCCCCACCAGAGCCGGCCCACCGAGATCGCGCGGTTCGTGCCCTACCCGAAGCTGTTCGCCATGTTCGAGGAGGCCGGGCACCTGCTGGACCGGCTCGGCGTCCGCAGCGCCGGCGCGCTCAACGACGTCATCGCGTCGGGGCGGCTGGCGGAGGTGTCGCTCGTGGGCGAGGCGCTCCACGAGGCGCAGATTGCCGGGATCGCCTCGGACATCGCGGCGGCCGGCGACCGGATCAAGCTCGTGCTCATCGCCGGGCCGTCCTCGTCCGGCAAGACGACGTTCTCGAAGCGCCTGGCCGTGCAGTTGCTGGCCAACGGGCGGCGGCCCTTCCCGATGGGGCTCGACGACTACTTCGTCGATCGCGAGCGGACGCCCCGGGACGCCGAGGGCCGCTACGACTACGAGTGCCTCGAGGCGGTGGACGTCGCGCTGTTCAACGAGCACCTGGCCGAGCTGATGGCCGGGCGGACCGTGCGGCTGCCGCGGTACGTGTTCAAGACCGGCCGCCGGCAGGACGGGCCCACCGTCACGCTGGGCCCCGGCAGCCTCATCATCGTCGAGGGGATTCACGGGCTGAACCCGGCCCTCGTGCCGGGCGTGCCGCCCGAGCGCGTCTACCGCATCTACGTCTCGGCGCTGACGCAGCTCAACCTCGATCGCTACAACCGGGTCAGCACCACCGACTGCCGGCTGATCCGGCGGATCGTGCGCGACGCCCGGGCGCGCGGCTACAGCGCGGCGCAGACGCTGCGGCGCTGGGACTCGGTGACGCACGGCGAGAAGCAGCACATCTTCCCGTTCCAGGAGAACAGCGACGCCATCTTCAACTCGGCGCTCGTGCACGAACTGGCCGTGCTGCGCCCGCTCGCCGAGCCGCTCCTGCTGCAGGTGCGGCACGACGCGCCGGAGTACATCGAGGCCAACCGTCTGCTGTCGTTCCTGCAGTGGTTCGTGCCGGGCACCCCGGAGCACGTGCCCGACAACTCGATCCTGCGCGAGTTCATCGGCGGGTCGATCATGGAGAACGTCCGGCTGTGGCAGGAGGCCCGGCCCGACCCGCCGCCCGCGCCGGCGGGGATTTGACGGGCCCCGCCCATCTGGGGTTACCTGTTACGAAGAAGAGGCGGGGGGCGGGGAGGCGGGGAGGCGAGGGGCGAGAGAACAACGCCGAGTGCGGAACTTGTCCACCGCATCTCGAAGAGCGAAGGCGGAAGGAGCGATCAGATGCCGGCCACACCCACGCGTGAAGAAGCCGTCCGAACGCTTGCGTCGATGATCGCCGGCATCCCGGTGGCGATGCTGACCACGACCGGGATGGGCCGCCTCCGCAGCCGGCCGATGGTCACCCAGCGCCTGCCCTTCGACGGGCACCTGTGGTTCCTGACCGCGCGCGAGGCGGGGAAGACCAGCGAGATCCGCGACCGGCAGGCCGTGCACGTGACGTTCGTCTCCCCGTCGGACCACCGCTACGTGTGGGCGTCGGGCACCGCGACGCTGGTGGACGACCGCGCCATGCTCGAGCGCCTCTGGCACGTCGGCTACCTGCCGTGGCTGCCGGGCGGCCCCGGCGACCCCACGACGACGCTCATCAAGGTGCGCGTCGAGGAGGCGGAGTACTGGGACCACGCGACGGGGCGGATGGTTCGGCTCGACCGGTTCGTCGAACCGGGAGCGCGCTTCCGAGACGTGTCCTCGGACAGCGGGATCTGAGGGGCCGCGGCGCCGCCTGGGCCGGGACCGCCGGGAGGAGCGAACGTGGAGGATCAGCGAGCCGCGGGATCGCCTGACGCGCTGGCCGCCCAGCGCGCGAAGGCCGCGCGGGTCGGGATCCCGGCCGCGCGCCGGCACATCTTCCTGTGCTGCGAGCAGACCACGCCGAAGTGCTGCGACATCGAGCGCGGGCGGGCGGCGTGGGACTACCTGAAGCGCCGCCTGAAGGAACTGGGCCTGTCCGAGCAGGGAGGCGTGCTCCGCACCCGCGCCAACTGCCTCAGGATCTGTTCGGGCGGCCCGATCGCGGTCGTCTACCCGGAAGGCGCCTGGTACCACCACTGCGACCCGGACGTGATCGAGCGGATCATCCAGGAGCACCTCGTCGGCGGGCGGGTCGTCGAGGACCACCTGATCACCCGCCACCCGCTCGACCCCGGCGGGCCGTGATGGGGGCCGCGCCGCGCTGGCGGATCGCGCTCGCTGCCGCCGTCCTGGCGGCCGGGCTCGCGCAGCCCGCGGCCGGCCAATACTTCGGCCGCAACAAGGTCCAGTACAAGACCTTCCGCTTCGAGGTGCTGCAGACCGAGCACTTCGACATCTACTTCTATCCCGAAGAGCGCGCCGCCGTCGGCCTGGCGGCGCAGATGGCGGAGCGCTGGTACGCGCGCCTCGCGCGGGTGTTCACGCACCAGCTCACCGGCCGCCAGCCGCTGGTCGTCTACGCGAGCCACCCCGACTTCGAGCAGACCAACGTGATCGAAGGGGAGCTCGGCGAGGGGACCGGCGGCGTCACCGAGCGGCTCAAGCGGCGGATCGTCCTGCCGCTCGGCGCGTCGCTGGCCGAGTGCGACCACGTCATCGGGCACGAGCTGGTCCACGCCTTCCAGTTCGACATCGGGACCTACAGCAGCGACCGCTTTGCCTCGGGCGGCGACGGCCTCGACCGCCTGCCGCTGTGGTTCGTCGAGGGGATGGCCGAGTACTTGTCGGTCGGACCCGAGGATGCGCTGACCGCGATGTGGATGCGCGACGCGGCGAGCCGGCCGCGCCTGCCCTCGGTGCACGACCTCGCCAACCCGCGCTACTTCCCGTACCGCTGGGGCCAGGCGCTCTGGGCCTACATCGCCGGCCGCTACGGCGACGAGGCGGTCGCGGCCCTGTTCAACACGGCGGCCGTCAACGGCGACGCCGAGGGGGCCGTGCGCGTGGTGCTCGGCATCGAACCCGCCGAGCTGTCCCGGCAGTGGCACGCCGCCCTCGCGGCCGGCGCCGCGACGGTTCGCCGCGAGACGCGCCCGGTGTCGGACATCGCGCGCCCCGTCGCGCGCGATCCCGGCGAGCTGGCCACCTACAACCTGTCGCCGTCCATCAGCCCCGACGGGCGCCGGATGATGTTCCTCTCGCAGCGCAGCCTGTTCTCGCTCGACCTGTTCCTCGCCGACGCGGCGACCGGGCGGATCGTCAGGAAGGTCGTGGACGCGTCGGTCAACCCGCACTTCAGCAGCCTCGAGGCGATCAACTCGGCCGGCGGCTGGTCGCCCGACGGCCGCCGGTTCGCGCTGTCGGCGGTGCACGCGGGGACGGCGCGGCTGGCGATCGTGGACGCCGACTCGGGCGCCGCCTGGCGCGAGATCCCGCTGCCGGCGGCGGGCGAAGTGTTCAGCCCGTCCTGGTCGCCCGACGGCCGCTCGATCGTCTACTCCGCGCTGCACGGCGGCGTCACCGACCTGTTCGTCGTCGATCTCGGGAGCCTCGCCACGCGGCAGCTGACCGACGATGCCTACGCCGACCTCCAGCCGGTGTGGTCGCCCGACGGCCGGGAGATCGCCTTCGTGACCGACCGGTTCACGACGAAGCTCGAGACGTGCGCGCCCGGCCCCTACCGGATCGCCCTCCTCGACGTGTCGTCCGGCGAGATCCGCGCGGTGCCGGCGGCGGCCGAGGGAAAGAACATCAACCCGCAATGGGCCTCGGCCGGCGAGCTGCTGTTCGTCTCGGATCGCACCGGGATCAGCAACGTCTACCGCGTGTCGCTGCCGACCGGGCGCCTGCGGCAGGTCACCGACGTGCCGACCGGCGTGAGCGGCCTCACCGCGATCAGCCCGGCGTTCTCCTATGCGCCGGGCGCCGGGCGCCTAGCCTTCAGCCTGTACGAGAACGGCCGGTACAGCATCTTCGCGGTGGACGACCCGCAGGCGCTCGAGGGGCGCGACCCGGAGGCGCGGCTGTCGCC